>NZ_JAMYQT010000008.1:0-215261 GCF_040320985.1 Mesorhizobium sp. M0571 | reverse complement strand
AATCTAGTATGCCGTCTCGCTTCGTCCAACTCCCCTCTTCCGCTTCTGCCATAATGAGTGGCTGTTGCCAGAAACGGCACGCTGCGCTCATACAGGCAGGCGCAAACGAGGGACCGACATGCCTGCCCAAAGCAATCTCAAGCCGGTGCTGACCGCTGCCGACGTCAACGCGCTGATGGCGACCGTTTTCCCGCAACTCAACGACCAGTTCACCTTCTATGAGGCGGTGGAGGTGTTTCCAGGCGGCTGCATCGTGCGGCTCAATGCCGACGAGCGCCATTTGCGCCCCGGCGGCACCGTGTCGGGCTCCTCGCTGTTCACGCTGGCCGACATAGGCGGCTATGTCTGCGTGCTCTCGCATGCCGGGCCGGATGCTCTTTCGGTCACCACCAGTCTCAACATCAATTTCGTCCGCAAGGCCGAGGCCGGGCCGATCGATGGCCATTGCCGCATCCTCAAGCTCGGCAGAAGCCTGATGGTATTCGATATCGACATCGTCGCCGGGCCGGAGGGACACACGGTAGCGCACGCGACGGGAACCTATTCGATCCCGCCGAAGCGGATTGGAGATGTGGTAAAATAATACCTTCTGCTCAAATCATTGTTTTTGCTTGATTTTACCCCAGAGCTAGCTTTTCATGCGCCTTGACGTAGTCGCCGCCCTCTCCTATAAGCCCTCACGGAACAGCGGCCCGCAAAGGCCGCCGTTTTGTTATTGGCGACGGGCAAGTGCCTTTCGCCAATCCAAGCAACAAGAAACGCCTTCTTTTGAAGGTCCGAACCGAAAGCAACAATCCATGGCAACCTTTTCGCAGAAGCCTGCGGATGTGGTGAAGAAGTGGGTGCTGATCGACGCCGAGGGTCTCGTCGTCGGCCGTCTCGCCACTGTCATCGCCAATCATCTTCGCGGCAAGCACAAGCCCACCTTCACTCCGCATGTCGACGACGGCGACAATGTCATCGTCATCAATGCCGACAAGGTGGTGTTCACCGGCAAGAAGTTCACCGACAAGGTCTATTACTGGCACACCGGCCACCCCGGCGGCGTCAAGGAACGCACCGCGCGCCAGCTGCTTGAGGGCCGTTTTCCCGAGCGTGTCGTCGAAAAGGCCGTCGAACGCATGATCCCGCGTGGCCCGCTCGGCCGTCGCCAGATGAAGAATCTCCGCGTCTATGCAGGCACGGAACATCCGCATGTCGCCCAGCAGCCCGTCACCCTCGACGTGGCCAAGCTGAACGCCAAGAACAAGAAGGTTTCGTAAGATGGCTGAGCTTTCCTCGCTCGCAGAACTCGGAACTGCCACCGGCAACACCAACACCCAGCCGGCAGCACCCGTCCATGTCCAGAAGCTCGACAAATCGGGCCGCGCCTACGCCACCGGCAAGCGCAAGAACGCCATCGCCCGCGTCTGGGTGAAGCCCGGCTCCGGCAAGATCGTCGTCAACGACAAGGTGTTCGCCGAATATTTCGCGCGTCCGGTGCTGCAGATGATCCTCAACCAGCCGATCATCGCCGCCAACCGCGCCGGCCAGTACGACATCGTTGCCACCGTCATTGGCGGCGGCCTTTCCGGCCAGGCCGGTGCCGTGCGCCACGGCATCTCCAAGGCGCTGACCTATTACGAGCCGGCGCTGCGCGCCGTGCTCAAGAAGGGCGGCTTCCTGACCCGCGACAGCCGCGTCGTCGAGCGCAAGAAGTACGGCAAGGCGAAAGCCCGCCGCTCCTTCCAGTTCTCCAAGCGTTAAGCGCAGCGCAGCTTTCAGAAGACGAAAAGGCCGCCTCCGGCGGCCTTTTCTATGAATGGCGGCACCAATCACCGGCGGCAGGCGCGGCTCGCTCGCATCGTGGCAGACTTCAGGCCTTGATGAAGTCAATGAACGCCCGCAACGGCGCCGGCACGAGGCGCCGGCCGGGATAGTAAAGGAACGGCCCGGAGAAGCTCTGCCACCAGGGCTCAAGCAGCGGTTCGAGCGCCCCGCTCTCGAAGTGAGGGCGTAGCCAATCCTCGAACAGACTGATGATGCCGGTGCCGGCGACGGCTGCATCGACTTTGAGGTCAGTCGCCCCGCCCAGGGTCACGAGAAGCGGCCCCGTCGGGTCGACCCGCACCACCTCGCCGTCGCGCTCGAATTCCCACGGCGGCATCGCACCGCTGGCAAAGCGGCCGCGCAGGCAGGCGTGGCCGAGCAGGTCGCTCGGGTGTTGCGGCCGGCCATGACGATCCAGGTAGGCAGGGCTGGCGGCGGTGGCGAAGCGCTGCACGCGCGGTCCGATCGGCACGGCGATCATGTCCTGCTCCAGCCGCTCGTCATAGCGGATGCCGGCGTCGCAGCCGGCCGCCAGCACATCGACAAAGCTCTCCTCGGCGACCACCTCCAGCCGGATGCCGGGATAGGCGGCAAGGAACCGCGGGACGATGCTGGGCAGGACCAGCCGCACCGCGCTGACCGGCACATTGAGGCGCAACGTACCTGCCGGCCTGTCGCGAAAGCCGTTCACCACGTCGAGGGCCGATTCCACCTCGGTCAAGGCAGGACCGAGCCGCGCCAGCAGGCCTTCGCCGGCTTCGGTCAGGACGACGCTGCGGGTCGTCCGGTTGAGCAGCCTGACACCGAGCTGCGTCTCGAGGCGGCGCACCGCCTCGCTCAAGCCGGACGCACTGCCGCCGCTGGCGCGTGCCGCATCGCGAAAGCCTTTGGCGCGCGCTACGGCCACGAAGGCGTTCAGATCCCCGAGATCAATCTGCATTGTTCGTCATTCCGCACAGCCCGTGCGAATTGTAGCCAATTATCATGAGATCGGACAGCGTCTATCTGTGCACCATCCCTGAAGGAGAAAGACCATGTCCAGCGTCGACCAGTCCGGCACATTCATCCTCGGCGACCGCAAAGTGAGACGGCTCGGCTACGGCGCCATGCAGCTCGCAGGGCCAGGCGTCTTCGGCCCACCAAAGGATCACGACGCGGCATTGGCCGTGCTGCGCGAAGCCGTTGCACAAGGCGTCAATCACATCGACACCAGCGATTTCTATGGCCCGCACGTCACCAACCTGTTGATCCGCGAAGCGCTCGCACCCTATCCCGGCGACCTCATGATCGTCACCAAGATCGGTGCCCGACGCGGCACGGATGGCTCATGGCTACCGGCCTTCTCGGCAGAAGAGCTGACACAGGCGGTGCACGACAATCTGCGCAATCTCGCGCTCGACGTGCTGGAAGTGGTCAACCTTCGGATCATGTTCGACGCACATGGCCCCGCCGAAGGATCGATCGAAGCGCCGCTGACGGCACTCGCCGAGCTTCAGCGACAAGGTTTGGTGCGTCACATCGGATTGAGCAACGTCACCGCTGCGCAAGTCGCGGAAGGTCGCAGGATTTGCAAGATCGTCTGCGTGCAGAACCAGTACAATCTGGCGCACCAAGGCGACGATGCCTTGATAGACAATCTGGCCCGCGATGGCATCGCCTATGTGCCGTTCTTCCCGCTCGGCGGGTTCAACCCGCTGCAGTCGTCGACCTTGTCCGAGGTCGCTGCGCGCCTCGACGCCACGCCCATGCAGGTCGCGCTCGCCTGGCTGCTTCGCCGCGCGCCCAACATTCTTCTGATTCCCGGCACGTCTTCCGTCGCACATCTGCGAGAAAACCTCGCCGCTGCCGACCTCGAACTGTCGGACGATGTCGTCAAGGAGCTGGATAGTGTGGCAATGGCGGCCTGCGGGTAGATTACCGAAGGCGGTGACGAGCCAATCTCCCCCAAGTGGGTTCCCTTGCGGAGGAGATGGCCGGCAGGACAGAAAGGGCGCCAAGGCGCGCGACCTTGCAGGCGGACAACCGAGGCGCTGAAGGATAGTCGCATTTTTCTGCCACAACGCCACATTTTGTTCTTGCTTTGTGCCGGCAGCTATGCTACTAATCTGGGTATGGTGCTGATTGGCGCCGACGACCCGCCCACCGTGGCGGGTTTCTGTTTCTGGGTTTCGAAAGTTGGCGCTGCCGGCCTGGGGTCGGCGGGACAGCGTCCTCCTCTGCCGCCGGGCATCTTCCCCACAAGAGGGAGACCGCAATTCTCGCCGCGCCGGTCTAATTGATGCTGGCCGTGTTGGCCGGCTCGGCCGGGCGCTTCTCACCGGCATAGGGCACGCGAAAACCGTTCGCCGCCAGCCAACCGATGGCGGCATTCGGTTCGTCGGTCTGGATGATAGTGGCGCCTCGCTCGACCCAGAAGCCATAAGTCTCGCGCGGCAGGCTGGCCGCGACCGCCAGCTCGTCGCCGCGGCCGCCAGCGAGGAAGCCGCCCGGCTTGTTGACGATGGCATAGGTGTCGGCCCAGATGTGCCAGTCGCCCCTCACGGCGATCGCGCGCATGCGCGGGCTGAACAGCGGGCCGCCGGTCTCGGTCAGTGTCTCGGCGCCGGCCCGCCAATTGATCAGTTCGATCGCCCGCACCGGGAACGCCCGGCTGACTTTTTCGGCAAACATCGCGTCGTGAACCGCATCGTCGGCAATGATCGGCATGAACTGGAAGCCGCCCTCGATCGCGTCCATGGCGGCCGCAACCGTGGCGATCCTCTCCGCATCCCACAGGTTCTCCTTGACGATCACCTGTTCGGCCATGCCGAGGTCGCGCGCGACCGCGACCATGCCGGTCAGGCTTTCGGTATCGAGCTTGTTGTCGAGATTGATGAGGATCTTGTCCCTGGTCGCCATCAACAGCTCGCGCAACGTCGAGACCGTCTCGCCCGTAACGGCGCCGGTGCCTTCGATCACCAACCGGCACGTCTTGAGTTCGGCCAATGTGTGCTTGTCGACCTCACCTTTGCAAGTCGTGGTGCGGTCGAGCCAACTGTCATGCATGACGACGAACTGTCCGTCCTTCGAGCGCCTGATATCGACCTCGACGATTTCGGCGCCCATTGCGATCGACGCCTCGATGGCGGCGATCGAATTTTCGGGATAGAGCGTCTTGCCGGCCTGCATGCCGCCGGCGCGGTGCGCGGCCACCATCACATGATCGCGCCATCGGTTGGCATGCTCGAAGCGGTCGAGTATCTGCCTGGCGCGCGTTTCGCCTGCCGACGCATAACCAAGTGGGACCGTCAGCGCGACGGAAAGCAGAAGGCTCAGCCAAGTCGTTCGCATGAGAATCGCTCCGTACCGGATCGACACCCGGTTAAGCGACGCTCGTGACACCCCGGTGAACGAAGCCGGCTTCGCAAACGCTGGAAAATTCAGATCAGCGCCGGCCGAAGCAGCCGTTGGCGGCTACTTTCGGTTGCTTGCCAGGCAATCTCCCGGCCAGCCATACGGAGCTCGCCTGGCAAGCAAGAATTTGTGACCGGGCTCGAATGGTCGTGGTTCTCCGAAGGAGTCGCAATTCTGAGAATTATGTCCAATAAGGTTGCGCGTCGACGCACAGGAGATCGCTTCATGCCGCCAAGAACCATCGATCACGCCTTCACCACCCGCTCCAGGACGGGTGCGTCGTTCGAGCCGACCTATGCCGGCGCGCTGTCGTTCATGCGGCGCAAATATTCGAAGGACGTGAAGGGCGCCGATGCGGTGGTGTGGGGCATTCCCTTCGACGCCGCGGTCACCAATCGGCCGGGCGCGCGTTTCGGACCGCAGGCGATCCGCCGCGCCTCGGCGATCCTCGACAACGACCCGCAATATCCGTTTTCGCGCGATCTGTTCGAACATCTCGCCGTGGTCGATTATGGCGATTGCCTGCTCGACAGCGGCAACCACCAGAAGACGCCCGGCACGATCGAGCGCGAGGCGGCAAAGATCCTGAAATCCGGCGCCTTCCTGCTATCGCTCGGCGGCGACCATTTCGTCACCTGGCCGCTGCTCAAGGCGCATGCCGCCATCCATGGGCCGCTGGCCCTGGTGCAGTTCGACGCACACCAGGACACCTGGCCCGACGACGGCAAGCGCATCGATCACGGCTCCTTCGTCGGCCGTGCGGTAAAGGAGGGCATCATCGACCCCGACCGCTCGATCCAGATCGGCATCCGCACCCATGCGCCCGACACTTTCGGCATCAAGATCCTGTATGGCCATGAAGTGGAGGAAATGCGGGCATCCGACATCGCCTACGCCATCGTCGACCGTACCGGCGGCAAGAAGACCTACGTCACCTTCGACATCGATTGCCTGGATCCGGCTTTTGCGCCCGGCACCGGAACGCCGGTCGCGGGAGGCCCGTCTTCGGCAAAGATCCTGTCGGTGCTGCGCCAGATCAACCAGGTCGATATCGTCGGCGCCGACGTCGTCGAGGTTGCGCCAGCCTATGATCACGCCGATATAACGGCAATTGCCGGCTCGATGGTGGCCATGCACTATCTCGGGCTGCTGGCCGAACGAAAGGCCCGGCTCGAGGAAATGAACCAGGGCAATTACAGCGTTGCCGGATTGAATCAGGCAAGCGGCATATAACTTTGAGATAACAGGAATTCAGGCAGGCAATGAAACCGAAAATCTTCATCGACGGCGAGCACGGCACCACCGGTCTGCAGATCAGGGCGCTGCTTGCCGAGCGCGGCGACCTGGAAATCATCTCCATCCCGACCGAGCGCCGCAAGGAAACGGCAGCGCGCGCCGAGTTCCTCAATGCCGCCGATGTCGCGATTCTCTGCCTACCGGACGCGGCCGCCAAGGAAAGCGTTTCGCTGATCGCCAATGACACCACCAAGGTGATCGACGCCTCGACGGCGCATCGCGTCGCCGAGGGCTGGGAATATGGTTTCGCCGAAATGGACAAGGATCAGGCGAAGAAGATCGCTTCGGCGAAGCGCGTCGCCAATCCGGGCTGCTGGCCGCAAGGACCCATCGCGACGCTGCGGCCGCTGGTTGCGGCGGGGCTGTTGCCGGCCGATTTTCCGGTCACCGTCAACGGCATTTCCGGCTATTCCGGCGGCGGCCGGCCGATGATCGAGGATTATGTCGCCAAGGGCGAGGATGCGCCGGAATTCCTGCCCTACGGGCTGACGCTGCAGCACAAGCACGTGCCGGAGCTCAGGACCTATGCCAAGCTTTCGCACGATCCGATCATGCAGCCGGCAGTCGGCAATTTCGCGCAAGGCATGATCACGGTGGTGCCGCTGCAACTCGGCGGCCTCGACCATGTGCCGACCGGCGCCGAGCTTCATGCAGCGATCGCCGATCATTTCGCTTCCATCGATGCCGGCGTGGTCGAGGTGGCGCCGTATCTGCATCAGGAACGCATGCCTGAGATCGATCCGGAGACCTATAACGGCACCAACCGGATGAAGCTCTACGTCTTTGCCAATGACGACAGGGCGCAGGCGCTGCTGCTTGCGGTCTACGACAATCTCGGCAAGGGCGCCTCGGGCGCTGCCGTGCAGAACATGGATTTGATGCTCGGCCTCTGAATGGATGCGCCGGCATTTCCAAAGCGCTGGAGGGTCGGCGCGCCCGAACTCATCGCCGAAACGTTCAGCGGCTGCATCTGGAAGGTTGTTCGCGAGGACAGCTCGCCGGCAATCGTCAAGGATCTAAAACCTTTCGACGATGTTGAGGACGAGTTGCGTGGCGAGCATTTCCTCGCCTGGCGACGCGGCAAAGGGGCAGTGCGGCTGCTCGGCCGCGATGGCCATCGCATGCTGCTGGAATATGCCGGCGAAACCTCGCTGTCACAGGTGATTGCGGATCAAGGCGACAATGCCGCCACCGCGATCGCGGCGGAGGTGATGGCAAGACTGTTCTCACCGTCGAAGCACCCTGCCCCGCCGGATCTCCAGCCGTTGCGTGCGCGGTTCTCCAGCCTGTTCAGAAAGGCGAAGGCCGACCGTGATGCCGGCAAAAGGAGCTTCTATCTCGAAGCCGCTGGGATCGCGGAACGGCTGCTGGCCAACCCGCGTGAGGTGCGGCCGCTGCATGGCGATCTGCATCACGACAACATCATGCGCGGTCCGCGCGGCTGGTTGGCGATCGACCCGAAGGGCGTTCTCGGCGACCCCGACTTCGACGCGGCCAACATGTTCTACAACCCACTCGACCGCGACGATCTCTGCCTTGATCCGCAGCGGATCGCTCACATGGCGCAAGTCTTTGCGGCGACGCTGCGCCAGTCACCGGCCACCATATTGGACCACGCCATCGCCTATGGCTGCCTGTCGGCTGCATGGCACCATGAAGATCGCAATGTGGTCGACGAAAACCGCGAACTGGCGATCGCCGCGGCGATTCGGACGGTGCGGTTCAGCCTCTGAGAGCAATCTCATGGGGCAGCGGATAAGCGCCCTTGGTGCCGCGCCAGTGCGCCGCGGCAAAGCCGAGCAGGACCAGCGCAATACCTTGGTGCGTCAGCGCCATGTGCAGCGGTACGTGCATCAATAGCGTGCCGATGCCGATCGACGCTTGGACCACCACAATCAGGAACAGCAGCGTCGCGCGGCGGGCATGTGTCGTTCCCGGCAAGCGCCGGCGTGTCGCGATCATGTGCCAGAGCGCGACCACAAAGATCGTGTAGGCGCCAAGCCGGTGAACGAACTGCACCGTCTTCGGGTTTTCGAAGAAATTGCGCCATGCCGGCTCTAGCAGAAGCAGGTCGCCGGGGACCAGTTTGCCGTCCATCAGCGGCCAGGTGTTGTAGCTCGAGCCGGCGTCGAGCCCTGCGACCAGCCCGCCGAGATAGATCTGAACCAGCGCCAGCAGCACCAGAAAGCCGGCCAGGCGTTGCGTCGAGCGGTCGGCGGCTGGTTCGGAGTGTGGGGCCAATCCACGCGCGACCACCATTGTCGCCGTGAAGATCAGCGCCGCCAGCGTCAGATGTGTCGCCAGCCGGTACTGGCTGACCGAAACCCGGTCGGCCAGCCCGGACGCCACCATCCACCAGCCTATCGCGCCCTGCAGGCCGCCGAGAAGGAGAATGCCCAGCAATTTCGTGCCGAGGCCGCGCTCGATGCGCCGCGTCACCCAGAAGAACAGCAGCGGCAAGGCGAAAACCACCCCGACACTGCGCGCCAGGATGCGGTGCACCCATTCCCACCAGAAGATCGACTTGAACGCCTCGATGCTCATGCCCTTGTTGAGTTCGGCATACTGCGGGATCTGCTGGTAGCGCTGAAACTCCTCCTGCCACTCGGCATCATTGAGCGGCGGGATGACGCCATGGATCGGCTGCCATTCGGTGATCGACAGGCCGGAATCGGTGAGCCTTGTGGCGCCGCCGACCAGCACCAGCGCAAACAGCACCAGGAGCACGACATAGAGCCAACCGCGCACCAGCGCACGGTTGCGAAGGTCGCGATCGCGGGCCGCGAAAGGCGCGGCGTCGGATATGGCAGCAGCCATGGGTTTGCCCCGGCAGTTGAAGTCGCGGATTGGTGAACCATCGCAACCCGGCTTGCAAGGCCGGGCGGCGCGGCACGCCGTCGCGCCGTTTCTGGCGGGTTGCGCGTATCGGCTGTTCGGCCTAAGCGATAGCGATCAACGAGATCGCGCCATGCCCATTCGCCTGAAAAAGCTGATCGGAAGCTTCCTGCTGGTTGTGCTGGTCGTCGTCTATGCGCTGGTCGCCTCAATCGTGGCGGTTGCGCAGCTGTCGCAGTCCGGGCCCCTGACGCACTTTATCTTCTTCCTGCTCAGCGGGCTTTTGTGGGTGCTGCCGGCAATGGGTATCATCAAATGGCTGATCCTGGAGCCGCGGCCGAAGGGCCGAGGCCACAGCTAGATTGTCACCACCATCTTGCCGGCATTGGCCAGCGGCGTCGTCACGCCCGACAACATGGTTCGGATGTGGGCGACGCTCTGATAGCGGCCATTGACCGAAATGCGCGGTAGGGCATGCAGGAAGCCGGCATGCTCGGCGCGGAGTATGCCGTGGCGGGTCGTCACCGCCGAGGCATAGCCGGCACCGCGGACAAGGCCTACTTCGCGGCGGCCGACGGCGCTGGCATAACCGTAGGGATAGGCGAAATGGTGCGGCGCCTCGCCGAGTTTGGCCTGCAATATGCGCTTGACGTCGCCGATCTCATGCCGCGCGTCGCTCTCGGAAAGCCGCTTCAGATTGCAATGATTGACGCTATGCGCGCCGATCGTCACCAGCGGGTGCGCGGCCATGGTGCGGATCTCGTCCCAATTCATCAGCGTGCTCGGGCGCAGCCCATCCAACTCGATGCCGTTCGAACGCGCCAGATCGCGCAACACCGCACGCTGATCCTGCTCGCGCACCTTCAGCGTCAGATAGGCGTGCAGGCGCGCATTGGCCTGGACCTTTTTTCCCGGACTCGAGCAGTCGACCGTCACCGGGCCGTCCGGCGTCGTCAGCGTCAGGCGATCGCGCGCATTGACGATGTCCTCGACCACGTCCCACCACAAATCGGCAGCACCGTCGATCAGTCCCGGCGCGACGTAGATGGTGATCGCCGCGCCGTGCTTCTCCAGCACCGGCAGCGCCTCGGTCATGTTGTCTCGATAGGCGTCGTCGGCGGTGATCGTCGCGAACTGGCCGTCCTTGTCGCCGGCCTTGATGCGCTCGATCGCCTCGTCTAGCGTGACGAACTTGTAGCCGTTCGCCTTCATGTCGGCGATCACGGCATCGAGAAACCCGGGCGCGATGTTCAAGTGGCGGTTGACGCCGTTCGGCTTTTCCGGCGTCGCGGTGACCCGATGCAGCATCAGGATGGCGCCGATGCCGCCGATAAACGGCTTGGCCAGAGGCGCGAGACCGGAATAGCGGGCGAGATTGAGCGCCAGTTTGCGGATTGCCTCGCCCCCGTCGATCATTCATTCACCTTTTGCGCCTAGGCTCATCAAGCATGGAATGCCCCTGCGCGGACCTCCAATCGCGACGAATACGCCCTAAGGATTGAGGTATGGTTGACGCCACCGCGTCATTTGACGGCAATCGGCTGGCAGTCAGCGAGGCGTCGCCGTGTGCCTTGCCGGCCGACAAAGCCGGCCTGTCGACCTCGGTTGCCGATAGTGCGGCGCTGGCGGCGTATGCCGAATTCTGCTGTTCGGCGCTATTTGCCCCGGCGCAGAGCGCAGGCTGGATCCTGAACTGGGCCGCACATACCGGCGCCGACGTTGTCGTTGCGACGCTGCGCGCCGACGACAGGCCGGTTTTCTCGCTGGCGCTGGAGGTCACCCGCAGCGGAGCATTCCGCGTTGCCCGCTTCATGGGCAGCCGCCATGCCAACGGCAATTTTGCCGCCGCCGACCCGCAATGGCTGGCGAATGCCGATATCGCGGCGATCCGTTCGATGCTGGCTGCGATTGCCAAGGCGCGGCGCGACATCGATCTTGTCGCGCTGGAGCGGCTGCTGCCCGATCTCGACGGCGTTGCCAACCCGCTCTCCGCTTTGCCGCATTTTTCGAGCCCCAATCTGTCGCTGGCTGCCGGTCTTGTGGGAGGGTTTGATGCACTGCTCACCCGCGTGAGCGGCAAGCGCAGGCGCAAGAAGCATCGCTCGCAGGCGCGCAAGTTCGAGGCCGTCGGCAGCCATCGCCGCATCGAGGCGAGGACTGCGGACGAGGTGAACAGGCTGCTCGACGCCTTTTTCGAGATGAAGGAATTCCGCTTCCGCAAGATGGGCATCGCCAATGTTTTCGGTGAAGCGGAGGTGCGCGCTTTTTTCCGCTCCCTGTTTACCGAGGCGCTTCAAGAGGAAAACCCGTCCTTCGTGCTGCATGGACTGGAAGTCGCCGGCAAGCTTCGTGCGGTCACCGGCTCGAGCCGTTCGGGCAAGCGGCTGATCTGCGAATTCGGGGCGATCGCCGAGGACGACCTCGCCCACACCAGCCCGGGCGACTTCCTGTTCTTCGACAACATCCAGGAAGCCTGCGAGGCGGGTTTCGAAATCTATGATTTCTCGGTCGGTGACGAACCCTACAAGCGATTGTGGTGCGATGTCGAAACGCAGCATTTCGAGGTCCTGGTTCCGCTGACGCTGAAAGGTCGCGCGCTGGCGCTTGCGCTCAGGCACGGCGCGCGCCTGAAGGCGTTCATCAAGCACAGCCCGACAGTCTGGAAGCTGACCAAGCTGCTGCGCCGCAAGGCAGTTGGGCAGACAGCGCCGGTCGCAGGCGAAAACGACAGCTGATTTCGATTGAGAAAACCGTCTCAGGCCGCCGAGCGCCGTCCCGGCATCGGTCCCGGCGCCACATGGCCGATCGGCGTCACCAGCGTCAGGTCGGGATAGCCGCTCTCGATGAGCGCGACCGCAGCCTGCGCCACCTCGTCGTCCGGCTCCAGCATGGAGAGCAAGACCTCGGTGCCCTCGCCCACCAGGCGGCTGATGCCTTGCGCGTCGGCCGGTCCGCATTCGACCACGACCAGATCATAGGCGGTGGTCAGCGACTGCATGATGATCGGCAGCCGGTCGGCGGCGCGCATGGCACGGACCGGATCGGCTGTGCCGACGGGAATAACGTGGCAGTCCGAATAGAGATCGGGGTGGATCACATCGCTGAACTGCGCTTGCGAGGCTAGCAGATCGGTGATGCCCGGAAACAGCCCGCTGTCCAGCATCGGCCGCGAGGCAGCACCCGAAGCGGTGAGATCAAGCAGCAGCACGCGCAACCCAGCGTCGGAGACTGCGCGCGCCACCAGCACCGCCGAGGCGGCCGCCTCGTCACCTTCCGGCGACACGAATATGGCGCGTGCGGCACCAGTGGCGATCAGTTTTTCCGTGGCCTTGTCGACGTCGACCTCGCCGAGGGTAGAACGTTCCGCTTCAACGTCTCCAGCAGCCATTTCAGAGTACTCCGGTTCGATTTTCTCGGCAGCCGCTTCCGCCACCGCGACGGGTTCCGGCTCCACTTTGGTTTCAATGATACCGTCGTCGTCGGTCTCATCGATCTCGGCGACTGCCGGTTCGGGCCGGGCAACCGGCGGGTCGGGCTGGGCAATTACGCGTTCGGCCTGGGCAGCCGGCATCGCAACCTGCTCGATGTGCTCGAAATGGGCGCCGGCGGCCGGACGCATGGCGCGGCCGGAAAACAGTTCCTGCAGCAGCGTGACAATCGCCATGAGCAGCAACGAACCGACAAAGGCCGCACCGACAATCGGACCAATCTTGGGGAAATAGCGTTCGGTCGGCACCTGGGCCTTCGAAAATACGCGAGCGTCGACAGGCAGGTAGTTGCGATCCTTGCGTGCGGCGGCCTGGAGATAGCTGGACGAATAGAGATCGAGCTGCTGGCGCTTGGTCGCGGCGTCACGCTGCAGCGCATCGAGTTCCACCTGCTCTTCGCCGGCGCGGGCGGACTCCGCCTTCAGCGTGTTGACGTCGGCCACAAGTTGAGCCTCTCGCGCCTTCGCCGTATCGGCCTGCGCCATCAGACCCTTCATGATCTTTTCCGCTTCGTTGCGAATCTGGCGGTCGAGATCGGCGAGCTGCGACTTCAGCGCGCGGATGCGCGGATGATTGTCGAGCAAGGTGGTGGAGAGGTCGGCGATGTTGTTCTTGAGTTCGACTTGCCGCTCGCGCAGGCGCTGGATCAGGTCGGAAGACAATACCTCCGGCACGGCGTCCAGCGAGCCGCCATTGCGCAGCGCCCTGCGCACGCTGTCAGCGGTCGCTTCCGCCGAAGCGCGGTTGGCGCGCACCCGTGACAGTTCGCTCGACAATTCAGACAGCTGCTGAGTGGCAAGCACCGAATTGTTGCCGCCCATCAAAAGATCGGACTGCCCACGGAATGCGGCAACCTTGGCTTCCGCCTCCTTCACCCGATTCTGCAAGTCGGCGATTTCCGGCGCCAGAAAGTCGGTGGCGGCGGAATTCGATTCGAGCTTGGCATTGCCCTTGGAGGCGATATAGGCGTTTGCAATGGCGTTCGGGATCGCGGCGGCAAGCTTTGGATCCTCTGACGAGAACTCGATTGCGATCGCGCGGGTTTTTTCAACGCCATAGACGTTGAGCTTCTCATGCATTGCGTCCAGCACGCGCTCTTCCAGCGGAATCTCGAAGGGATCGCTTTTCAAACCAACGAGGACAAGGGCGCGGCTCAGGGCCGACATCTTCAGCGTCTCGTCGAATTCGGGCAATTTCGCGAGGTTGAGCTTCGCCGCCACCTGTTTGAGGATGTCAGGGGACGAAATGATCTGGACCTCGGTGGCCACAGCCTCTTCGTCGGGAATCGACCTCTCGTTGTCGTTGGCACCGGCTGGCCGCGTGAACTCCGATTCGCGAGGTCCGATCTCCAGCTTGGCTGCCGCCTTGTATTCGGGCGTTGCAAGCCAGGCGAGCGCAAAGGCCAGGCCGGTTACAACCAGCGCGACGACAAGGATGCGCAGCCAGTTTCGCGCCAGGCTGGCGAAAAGCTGCCTGAGATCGACGTCGACATCTGCGGCCGCGGATTGAACGGACATGCATCCCTGCTCCGGTACTGAGTCAGGGTGCAGCGTAAACAACTATGGTAACTCAGTTGTTAATATGGCGGTAAGCACCTGTTAGGTTTTACTGACAAGCCGCAAACAAGAGGCTGAAAACCATCTGCATTTATCGATCCGCCCCGCATCGGCCCTGCGCCTTTACCGGCCATTAACCCTAACAGGATGATAACCGAGCTCGATCGTTAAGGTTTGCCGCAGAGTCGCCGGCTATTCAAAGGTACGTGTCCGCTCATGAAAAGCACTGCTCCCCTTTTCCGCGCGCTGCTTGCCGTATCGATGCTTTCGGGCTGCTCCAGCTACCGGCCGACGCCGGCTGCCTTCCATGAAGTGCTCGACCAGCCCTATCGCCTCGGTGCCGGCGACCGCGTCCGCGTCACCGTATTCGAGCAGGACGGATTGACCAACACCTACAGCGTCGACCAGTCCGGCTATCTCTCGCTGCCGCTCGTAGGCAACGTGCCGGCGCGCGGCCACACCGCCCAGCAACTCGAGGGCGAGATCGCCGAGAAACTGCGCCAGGGCTATTTGCGCGATCCTGACGTTTCGGTCGAAATCGATCGCTACCGGCCGATCTTCGTCATGGGTGAAGTGGGTGCGGCGGGCCAGTATTCCTATGTTCCGGGCCTGACCGTGCAGAAAGCCATCGCCATCGCCGGCGGATTCACGCCGCGCGCCAACCAAGAAAGCGTCGACATTACCCGCGACATCAACGGCAAGGTGATAACCGGACGCGTGGTGACCTCCGACCCGCTACTGCCCGGCGATACAGTCTACGTTCGCGAACGCCTGTTTTGATGTGCTGACCAAGTGGCGGACACACTCAGGATCGTCCACTGCTTTCGCTCACCGGTCGGAGGCATCTTCCGGCATGTGCGCGACCTGACCGAGGCTCAGGTCGCCGCCGGCCATGCCGTCGGCATTGTCTGCGATTCGACGACGGGCGGTGATTTCGAGGAACGGCTGTTCGAACAGATGAAAGGCAGCCTGGCACTCGGCATTCACCGCACGCCGATGCAGCGGCATGTCGGGCCAGGCGATCTCGCGTCGGCCCGGCGCACCTATAGGATCATAAAAGAATTGCGGCCGGACGTGCTGCACGGGCATGGCGCCAAAGGTGGCGCCTATGCCCGTCTGTTCGGCTCATTGTTGCGGGTATCCAGGTCTCGCGTAGCCCGCCTCTATTCGCCGCATGGCGGTTCGCTCCACTATGACGAGACCACCGCCATGGGGAAGCTGTTCTTCGCCCTCGAGCGCTTCATGGCTCGCTTCACCGATTGCCTGCTGTTTGTTTCCGATTATGAGCGGCGAACTTATCGCAGGAAGGTCGGCGAGCCGCCCATTCCGAACGCGCTCGTCCACAACGGCCTGCGCGCCGCCGAGTTCGAGCCGGTGCGGACCGAACACAATGCGGTTGACCTCCTCTATATCGGCATGATGCGCGACCTCAAAGGCCCGGACATCTTCATCGATGCGCTGGGGCTAGCCGCAACACGACTCGGCCGCCCATTGAAAGCGCTGATGGTCGGCGACGGCGACGACCTGCCGCGCTATCGCGCCCAGGTAAATCAGCTCGGCCTCGACGTCAGCTTCCTGCCGCCGATGCCAGCCAGGCTCGCCTTCGCGCTGGCCGAACTGGTCGTCGTTCCCTCGCGCGCGGAAGCCATGCCCTATATCGTTCTGGAAACGCTCGCCGCCGGCAAGCCGCTGATCGCGACATCGGTCGGCGGCATACCGGAAATCTTCGGCACCGGCTCCCCTGCCCTGATCCGGCCCGACCCGCGCGAACTTGGCAACAAGATAAGCGCTGCGCTGGCCGATCTTGACGCCTACAAAGGCCTGATGCCCGGCGCCGCCGACCTCAAGGCACGCTTCGGCGCCAATGTAATGGCCACCGAAATCGAAAAGGCCTATTTCGCCGCGCTCAGACAGTAGAGCAACTGATTTCCACTCGGCCGCAAAATGCTCCCGGTGAAAGCGTCTCCAAAGCCATCTGTTGTTTCAAGGGTTTCTTAGCTCTCTTTTGCTATTCACCTGAGGGAAACCTACGGACGCCCCATGAACGAAATCGACCCCGCGCGCCGTTTTTCGCTAGACGCGGTGCGCAAATTCGACGCCCCTGCCGAGAACAACACGGCCGGCGGCATGAACGACGTCGCCCGTCAGGTCGCCTCGCAATACCGGCGCGATACGATGTCGCCGATCATGGTGAGCGGCGTCCTGCGCATGGTGGAATTCGCGCTGCTGTTGGTGTCAGGTCTTGCCGTCTATTTCTATTATGTCGGCTTTTTCAACTATCTTGCCTGGCAATACTCGCTGACGATCGCCGCCACCTCGTTCCTCGCGGTCGTTCTGCTCGACGTCACCGACTGCTACCAGATCGTCGCGCTGATGCGGCCGATCGCCAATTTCGGCCGTCTTCTGCTGGTTTGGGCCGGAACCTTCGCCTTGATGGCGCTCACCGCCTTCACCATGAAAATGTCGGAAGACTATTCGCGCCTGCTCTTCGGCACGTGGTTCGTTATTGGCTTCGTGCTGATCCTGGGTCTCAGGCTGGTGATGTCGAAGCTGATCCGGCGCTGGGCGCGCGACGGGCGCATGGAGCGCCGCGCCGTCATCGTCGGCGGCGGAAAGGCGGCGGAGGTGCTGATCCGCTCAGTCGAAAAGCAGCCCTACAACGACATCCGCATCTGCGGCATCTTCGACGACCGTGGTGACAAGCGTTCGCCGCCGGTTGTCGCCGGCTATCCCAAACTCGGCACGATTTCCGAGCTCATCGAATTTGCCCGCATCGCGCGCATCGATATGCTGATCGTTTCGCTGCCGCTGACCGCCGAATCGCGCGTGCTGCAATTATTGAAGAAGCTGTGGGTGCTGCCGGTCGACATCCGGCTGTCGGCGCATTCGAATGCGCTGCAGTTCAGGCCGCGCGCCTATTCCTACATCGGCTCGGTGCCGATGCTCGATATTTTCGACAAGCCGATCAACGACTGGGATTCGGTCGCGAAACGCGCCTTCGACATCGTCTTTTCGATCATCGGCATCATCGTGTTCTCGCCGGTGATGCTGGCGACCGCGATCGCGATCAAACTCGACAGCAAGGGGCCGGTGCTGTTCCACCAGAAGCGGCACGGCTTCAACAACGAGATCATCGAGGTCTACAAGTTCCGGTCGATGTACACCGACAAGGCGGACCCGACGGCGAAGCAGACCGTGACCAAGAACGATCCGCGCGTCACCCGCGTCGGCCGCTTCATCCGCAAGACCTCTATCGACGAATTGCCGCAGTTCTTCAATTCGCTGTTCGGTTCTCTGTCGCTGGTCGGGCCGCGCCCGCACGCCATTGCCGCGCAGTCGCACAACCTTCTCTACAATGAGGTGGTCGACGGCTATTTCGCCCGCCACAAGGTCAAGCCCGGCGTGACCGGCTGGGCTCAGATCAATGGCTGGCGCGGCGAGATGGACACCAACGAGAAGATCCGCATGCGCACGGAATACGACCTCTATTATATCGAGAACTGGTCGCTGCTGTTCGATCTGAGAATCCTGTTCCTGACGCCGATCCGCCTGCTCAACACGGAAAACGCGTATTGAGCGCGATGGCCTACGAATTGCCGGCGGCAGCGGTCAACGCCAAGCTGATCGCCCTGATTGCGTCGGGGGCGGTTTTCCTCGGCGTCTTCCTATCTGGTTTCGTCATTGCCGAGCCGGCGCCATACGACCTCTATATGATCGGGCTGATCGTGGTGTGGCCCTTGTTCGGCCTGCGCATCCAGCGCGCGGCGGTGCCGCTGCTCGTGCTGCTGGTGATCATGAACGTCGGCGGTATGATCTCGATGACGCAGATGTCGGACCTCGCCGGCACGCCGCTCTATCTCGCCGTCTCGCTGTTCCTGGCCCTCACCGCGGTTTTCTTCGCTTCGGTCACTGCCGTCCAGCCCAGTCTCTACCGGGTGATCTTCGTCGCCTATGTGGTGTCGGCAGTGCTGACTTCGCTGGTCGGCATTGCCGGCTATTTCCATGCCTTTCCAGGAGCGGAGATCTTCACCAAATACGACCGTGCCGCCGGCGCCTTCCAGGACCCGAACGTGTTCGGGCCGTTCCTGGTGCTGCCGGGCATCTACCTGCTCTATCTGCTACTTACGGGTTCGATCGCGCGCATGCCGCTATTGGCGTTGCCGCTGCTGATCATCACCGCCGGCATTTTCTTTTCCTTTTCGCGCGGCGCCTGGGGCATGTTCGCCGTTTCGGCGATTCTGCTGACCGGGGCCTTGTTCCTGCAGAGCGCCAGCGGCAAGTTCCGGCTGCGCGTCGTCGTCATGACCATCGCCGCCGTCGCGCTGCTGGTCGTTGCAATGATCGTCATCCTGCAGCTGCCGGGCGTGGCGGAGATGTTCTCGAACCGCGCCCAACTCGAACAAAGCTACGACACCGCCCGCCTCGGCCGCTTCGCCCGCTACACGATCGGCTTTCAGATGGCACTGGAGCATCCGTTCGGCATCGGCCCGCTCGTCTTCGGCAAGATCTTCGGCGAGGACACGCACGACATCTGGCTGAAGATGCTGATGGATTACGGCTGGCTCGGCTTCGTGTCGTTCCTGACGCTGACGTGCTGGACGATCGCCGCCGGCTTCCGCATTCTGCTGCGCGACCGGCCCTGGCAACCTTATCTCCTATGCGCCTATGTCGCCTTCATCGGCAATATCGGGCTCGGCACCTTCATCGACATCGATCACTGGCGGCATGTCTACCTGCTGCTCGGGCTGATCTGGGGCGCCATCGCGCTCGAATACCGCCATCAGTGGCAGTTGCGGGCGGCGCGGCGACCGGCAGCTGCAACTACTGTTGCTTCGGGCAGGACAGCAGCCGAATTCGGTTGACCGGACCCGGTCTATCACGATACATCGCGACCGGTCCGGAGTGTAGCGCAGCCCGGTAGCGCACTTGACTGGGGGTCAAGGGGTCGTCGGTTCGAATCCGGCCACTCCGACCATTTCAACAAGGACTTGCCCCCAAAGTCCCTTCCTCTCAATCCCGGTTTCCATCCAGCTGCAGTCGTCAGGGTTGGGACCTCGATGATTGACTATTGGCAAACATCCACCCACTCGGCTTCGACGAGTTCGGCCATGCGTTGCGGGCTGAGACGCACCGCCGCATTCGCTGCGCCTGCCGCGGGCACGACTTCGTCAAAAGCGCGCAGCGACATGTCGCAATAGACCGGCAGCGGCGCGGGCAGGCCGAACGGACATACCCCGCCGACGGGATGTCCGGTCGCGGCGAACACCTGCTCGGCGTCCAGCATTCGCGCCTTGCCGCCGAACCGGTCCTTGAATTTGCGATTGTCCAGCCTGGAGATGCCGCTGGCGACGATGAGCATCGTCTGGTCGCCGGCGCGCAAGCAGATCGTCTTGGCAATCTGCGCCGGCGCTACGCCATGCGCTTCGGCGGCCAGAGGCACCGTCGCCGAGCTGGCTTCCGTGACGATGACATCGATGTCGGGCGCACGGGCAGCGAAGAAGGCGCGAACGGATTCGAGGCTCATCTCCGACAATTCCCGTCTCGCGTTGCCATGGCGGCCGGCAAGTCCGCTAAGCGGCCGGCAAAACGAAGCCCGCCAGGGCAACCCATGGCGAGCTCGTCGAATAAACGCATGGCACTAGGCTACGAGACCGATCGCCTTTCCGCAGGCAAGACGGCTTCGTCGAACAGAGCGCTTTCCGGAAGTTGAAGCGCGGAGGCTATACGCCGACGTTTCGAAGGATCGGCATCCTTGCCGCTTTCGATGTCGGCAATCTCATAGGCTGCCAGCCCGCACGCCAGGGACAGCTCTTCGATGCTGTATCCACGGGCTTCCCGGGCGGTTCGGACGGCACTGCGTTCAGGCGTAACCGCGCTCGCCGCCAGTTCGGAGTAAGGTTCGCGTTTTGCTATTTGGGGCATTGGCAACTCCGTGGGATGAAAGAGTTAGATCAAATCATGTTGTTGCCTGAGACGGTCGGGAGAATGCCTGCTCGCTGGTGATTTGCCAAGCATCAAAGATAGCGTCACGGCATCGTGAACCGACGCAGGAATGGTCATACGGCACGTCTTTCCTATCAAGTTCTTTTGAATGGCCGGACGCCGAATCGTTCGACGATTTCGAGCCGCCAACTCGTTAAGCGGCTGTTGCTGGCGCGCCAGCCGTTTTGAAAAGGATCAATCCCATGAATTTGAAGACCTTCGCGATCGTGCTTGGCACGATTTCCGGCCTTATCGGGATCACATTAGACGTGACGCAGGCGGCGGACACCATGCGCGTGCGCGGCACGGTCGTCAGCCTCGCCGGGTCGACGCTGACCGTGAAGACGCGCCAAGGCGACGCCGACACGATAGCTCTTGCGCCCGGCTGGAAAATCTCCGGCGTTGCCAAAGCGTCGGCAGACGATATCAAGCAGGGCGACTTCGTCGGTATCGCCTCCGTCGCCAAGGCGGACGGCGGCAGCGGGGGGCTGGAAGTGGTGATCTTTCCTGCGGCCCTCAAGGGGACCGGCGAAGGCGACCGCCCCTGGGACCTGCAGCCCAACAGCCGGATGACCAACGGCACCATCGCCGATGTGACGAATGTCGACGGCCGCACCGTGACGTTGATCTATGACAATGGCCAGCAGAAGAATATCTCGATCCCGCAAGCCACGCCGATCGTGACCTTCGCTGCCGCGACACCGGCCGACCTCAAGCCCGGCGCGACGGTCTTCGTCAACGCCGAGCGCGGCAAGGGCGGCACACTGACATCCGGCCGGGTCGTCGTCGGAAACAATGGCGTGGTGCCACCGATGTGAGGTGAATGGCGTGCCGAGGCGTGATCGACCGGTAGCCCGGTGGGGCAAAGGTCTTCAGACACGGCTCAGAAACAAAATTCTACAGTCCGGAGACACTGGCGAAAAATTCCAGGGCGATAGTCCTAACCGCAGCGCTCGAGTCACCGACCTAAATCAGTGACGCTCAAATTCCGCCTGCGCAAAAAAGGAAACGACGTCATAAAGAAGTCTCTTCTCTCCGCCCTTGGACTTGCAATCGCACTTGCCTTCTCGATGCCGATCATCGGCGCGAGCAACGCGAATGCGGCGACGATGCACACCACCGTCAAGAAGCATCATCGCCATCACTACCACCACCGCGTCCACCACTACCGCCATCATCACAAGAAGGTTGTGGCGAAGAAGTACTGAAAACACCTTAGGACAGACAGCCGGCAAGCAGGCATTCTTGGTCTTTGATCAAGGGCGGCCAGCTTGCCGGGTTTGCCGCGTCAGCGAAAAATGCGGCCGTCCGCTGACGACCGCAATTTCCCATGTCTCAATGTGCCGACCTTGATCGCGCTCGCGGCGTTTTTTGCTGCCCGCCGCCAAGGAACAGACTGGCGACGAGCCCGACCAGAACCAGCCCAACAGCGGCCGCCGTCGCCGGGTGATCACGGGCGGTCTTCTCGATCGCCCGGCCTTGCCTTCTGATCGCCGGCAAGGCGTCGCCGAGGCGCTCGGTGATGTCCGAATAATAGTCCGACGCGGTATCGCGCCCGTCTTCGTAATAGGCGCCGCCTCGCTTCAACACGGCTTTCTTCAAGGTGGCCAGTTCTCTGGTCAGGGCCGCGACCTGCTTGTCCAGATCGGTGTCGGAGATGCTCGAAAGCGATGCCATGACGTGGTTCCTTCATCTGCAGAAGGAAGCCTAACGCATGACCCCGAAGACCGTTCCGGTTTGCCCCGGCGGGCTCTAGCGAACCTGATCGAGCAGGCGCTTGCATTCCAAGAGGTCGAACAGCGCCTCCTGCAGCAATGCGCGATTGTCACGGGAAAGTTTTGACGCGTCCGGCGGAACCGGGCCTTCCTCGTCGGTCTTGCCGATGCCGAAAAAACGACGGCTGGGTTTCACCCTCGGTTGACCGACCAGCATTTCGTCGTCCGGGCCGCGCGGCTGCGCCGCTTGCGTCAGCGGCACCGCGTCAGCCTGTCGGCGCTGCGAGATCGCCTCGACCGCCGCCATATCGCCACTGCCGACGGCGATCAGGAACTGGTTGCCGTTCTCGCGCAATAGCTTCTGCACGCCCTTGATCGTATAGCCCTGATCGTAGAGCATATGACGAATGCCCTTGATCAGCTCGACGTCCTGCGGCCGGTAGTAGCGGCGGCCGCCGCCGCGCTTCATCGGCTTGATCTGGTTGAAACGCGTCTCCCAGAAGCGCAGCACGTGCTGCGGCAAATCCAGATCCTCCGCGACCTCGCTGATGGTGCGGAAAGCATCGGGGCTCTTGTCCATGGGCAAATCCTCACGCTAGAGCATGATCGCGAAAGGCGGGAACCGGTTTTCGGGCAACATCATGCTTAAACAAAGAGATCAGCTTTCCGCCCCACCGGAACGGATCACACCCAAATACCGATCCGGCCTGCCGAATCGCATCTTATTTCAGCGGTTTATGAAACAATATTCAAGCCCGGCGTAAAAGCAGGGTTCGTTTTTCAACCGAAGCCTGGAGCATGATTCTCGGCAAGGGAGATTGGGCGTCTACTTGCTGCCCTTGGCCTTGCTGGTTTGATGGGAGCGCAGGATGCGGTTCTTCAGCACGTTCGACGACTTGAAGGTCATCACCCGGCGCGGCAGGATCGGCACTTCCTCACCGGTCTTGGGGTTGCGCCCGATGCGCTCGTTCTTGGAGCGGACATGGAAGGTCGCGAAGGACGACAGCTTCACCGTCTCGCCGCGAACGATCGCCTCGCAGATCTCATTCAGCACCGCCTCGACAAGCTCGGCCGATTCAGTACGCGACAGCCCAACCTTGCGGTAAACGGCTTCGGCGAGGTCGGCGCGCGTAAGTGTCTTTCCCCCCATACGAACCGTCCCATCAGCTCAAAAAAATAAATCGATACAAGCAACGGCAGAGCCTAAGTAATTGATCCGTCAAGGTCAAGGACCCGAACCCGTTAGTTCGGCACTTACCAACGGAGCAGCACCGCCCCCCAGGTGAAGCCCCCGCCCATCGCCTCAAGCAGCACCAGGTCACCCTTTTTGATGCGGCCGTCGGCGACGGCCGCGGACAGTGCCAGCGGCACGGAAGCAGCCGAGGTGTTACCGTGCAAATCGACGGTCACCACCACCTTCCGCTCCTCTATCCCGAGCTTTTTGGCCGAAGCATCAATAATTCGTTTATTGGCTTGATGCGGCACGAACCAGTCGAGATCGGCGGCGCTGATGCCGGCCTGTGCGAACGTCGCCTCGATGACGTCGGTGATCATGCCGACCGCATGCTTGAACACTTCGCGGCCCTCCATCCGGAGATGCCCTACCGTTCCGGTGGTCGACGGCCCACCGTCGACGAAAAGCTTGTCCTTGTGGATGCCGTCGGAGCGCAGGCTGGCCGCCAGAACGCCTCGGTCGGCGATGCCGCCTGCCCCAGCGCCTGCTTCCAGCACCATTGCGCCGGCGCCGTCGCCGAACAAAACGCAGGTCGAGCGGTCGTTCCAGTCGAGAATCCGCGAAAACGTTTCCGAGCCGATCACCAGCACCCGTCTGGCCAAGCCGCCGCGGATATAGAGGTCGGCGGTCGTCACCGCATAGACGAAGCCCGAGCAGACCGCCTGCAGGTCGAAGGCAAAACCGTGGTGCATGCCGAGCCGGTTCTGGATCTCGACCGCGGTCGCGGGAAAGGTGTTGTTGGGCGTGGAGGTCGCCAGCACGATCAAATCGATGTCGGCTGCAGTCAGGCCGGCGCTGTCGAGGGCTGCGCGCGCGGCCGCCTCGCCCAGCGAGGCCGTCGTCTCGTCGTCGGCCGCGATGTGGCGCTGGCGAATGCCGGTGCGCTGGACGATCCACTCGTCTGAGGTCTCGACCATGCCTTCGAAGTCGGCATTCTTCATGATGCGGCGGGGCAGCGCGGCGCCCGTGCCGCGCACGACTGATCTGATCAATGCTCTTTCCTATTCCTTTGCGTCGATGACGACGTCGGATTTCCGGATTGTCTGGGCATTCGGATTGCGTGCGTGGAACAGGTCGAGATCAGCCTCGATGCGGTCAAGCAGATTGTTGCGCACCATGTCGTAGCCAAGCTCGATCGCCGCCGCGAAGCCATCCGAATCAGCCCCGCCATGGCTTTTCACCACGATGCCGTTCAATCCCAGGAAGACGCCGCCATTGGAGCGGCCGACATCCATCTTCTCGCGCAGGCGATCGAAGGCGGTCTTGGCGAAGACATAGCCGATCCTGGCCATCAGCGTCCGGTTCATCGCCGCGCGCAGATAGCCGGCGATCTGCCTGACCGTGCCTTCCGCCGTCTTGAGCGCGATATTGCCGGCAAATCCTTCGGTAACGACGACGTCGACAGTGCCCTTGCCGATGTCGTCACCCTCGACAAAGCCATGGTAGTTCATCGAGGCCATGTTGGCCTCGCGCAGCATACGACCCGCCTCCTTGACCTCCTCCTGACCCTTGATCTCCTCGACGCCGACATTGAGCAGGCCGACGCTCGGCCGTTCGATGCCGAAAACCGAGCGCGCCATGCCGGTGCCCAGAATGGCAAAATCAACCAGTTGATGCGCATCCGCACCGATGGTGGCGCCGACGTCAAGCACGACGCTTTCACCGCGCAATGTCGGCCAGAGCGCCGCGATCGCCGGGCGGTCGATGGTCGCCATGGTGCGAAGGCAGAATCTGGACATCGCCATCAGCGCGCCGGTATTGCCGGCCGAGATGCAGGCGTCGGCAGTGCCTGCCTTGACCGCCTCGACGGCTTTCCACATCGATGATTTCCAGCGGCCATGGCGCAGCGCCTGGCTCGGCTTGTCGTCCATCCTGACCGCGATCTCGCAGTGGATGAACTCGCTCACTTCCGCCAGCTTGGGGAATTTGGCGAGTTCGGGCCTTACCACTTCTTCACGCCCATAGATGACGAAGCGTATATCCGGACGGCGGGTGGCGACGGTCATGAGCGCCGGGATGACCACGCTTGGCCCGTGATCGCCGCCCATGGCATCGATGGAAATCCTGATCACGCGGTGTTCATCTCACGGTTGCTTGGCCAGCGGGCTTGCCAGGGTACGGGGCTCGCGAAGGTTCGGCGAAAATAACGGTTTTGGGCTGCCGCACAACCAACTTTTCTCAAATTGGGTCAGCTATCAGGATTTTCCCAGCAGTGATCTGAGCTTTTGCTGGAATTCATTCTCCACAGGCTCGGCATCGCCGGCAGCCTCCAGCGACACACCCGACTTGCGCGGATAGGGATCGATCGCCAAGCCAAAGAACTGCTCGGCAAGCGCCCCGACGTCGATCGCGTCGCCGGAAAACGTTTCCGGGCTGTCCGGCCCTTCGGCGTCGAGCAGGATCTCACCGCCACTGTCGAAACCTTGCCGCCCGAGCTTGGAGTGTTCCGGCAGGAACAGCGCCTCGACCGGCTCGTCGATATGCGCCTGGACCGGGTCGAGGGTGATGATGCAGGCCTGCGTTATATCGGCCTCGACATGGCCGCTGACTTTCACCCCATTGCGCTTCCACGGCTCGACCAGGAGTTCGGCGCGATAGTTCTCGACCGAAAGCAGCTCGTGCTCGACGGCCAGCACGGCGCGCTGCCCGGCGTCGGCGTCGATCACCACCGGCAGCCCCTTTTGCGGCAGCCGGGCGACATTTGCCAGGAAGGACACTGGGCTGTGGGTATCAGGATGTTTCATCTTCGCCTCCACTGCGCCGCCTTCACTCAGTCCGCCTTCGCTCAGAGTTGGCCACGGGAAATGCCACCGTGCCGGAAACGATCGATTCAGTCGGCTGTTCCGTGAGTTGCCTTGATGCATCGGCGGCATAGAGTGCCAGCTGCGATGCCTGCGGCCAGACGCCGGCATCGGGCCTGACATTGCGGGCAAGGGCGGTGGCAAGTGCATCATGGTCATTTCGTTTCAGCGCATCGTCATAGGCGGCGGTGCGGCCGTAGAACATCTTCGCCAGTTTCCGCATGCGCTTCGGCACGCCGACGTCGCCGATGCCCAGTTCCCGCAGAGAATGTTCGACATCCATGAAGAACTCGTCGATCAGCACCTGCGCAACCTCTGCCGCAGCACCGCCCTCGCCGCGCAGCCGGTGCTGGAACAGGAACATATGCAACGACAGCATCTCGAAGCGGCCAAGCGGCGTGTCCGGCACGTTCCAGTCGGAATAAAACACCGTCTGCCGCGCCGCCGCCACGATTTGTGCGTAAAGCGCCTCGGTGATGGCGCGGTTGGCATGACGTTCGCGGCCAAAGAGGCGCTGGAACATTGAGGGTGGTCTCCCGGGACCGTTTGTTGAAGTGGCCTTGTTGCATCGGCAAGCAAGCTGGTTTACCGGTTTTGCGGCCCAGCGCAAGTTGCGGCCAGCTTATGGAGTTGTAGTTGCACGCGCTGAAATTCAAGTCGACTTTCCTGCCCAGGCCCGCCGGTGCGGTTTCGCTGCTGGTGATCGCTGCGGCGCTTTCCGCCTGCAATTCGTCCAAGATGATCGGCGATCTCAATCCCAGCGAGACGCTGACGCAGGGCTACGTCATCGACCAGCAGGCGATCGACCTGGTGCCTGTCGGCTCGAGCCGCGAACAGGTGCTGCTGGCGCTCGGCACTCCCTCGACGAAGGCGACCTTCGACAACGAGGCCTTTTATTACATTTCGCAGACGCGCAAGCGCTATGTCGCCTTCGACAAGCCGCGGCTGGTCGACCAGCATGTGCTGGCGGTCTATTTCGGCGATGATGGGCGCGTCACCCAGATCGCCAATTACGGCTTGAAGGACGGCAAAGTGTTCGACTTCATCTCGCGCACCACGCCGACCGGCGGCAAGGACCAGAACTTCCTCAGCCAGATCATCAGTGGCGCCAGCAAGCTGGCGCCCGGTGTTCCCGGCGGCAGCGGTGGCAGCACGCTCGGCGGCACCTGATCCACCCCGACGGTATCGGCTTCTTTCTTTTCTCTTCCCTCCCCGGAAGCAGCACATCTCAGGCAATGAAAAACCCGCGGGAGCGATCCCGCGGGTTTTTGTTTCGAGCCGTAGCGACCGAGCTTAGCCGTGCGCGAGCACGGCCAGCAACAGCAGCGCGACGATGTTGGTGATCTTGATCGCCGGGTTGACCGCCGGGCCAGCAGTATCCTTGTAGGGATCGCCAACCGTGTCGCCGGTCACCGAGGCCTTGTGCGCTTCGGAGCCCTTGAGGTGCTTGACGCCGTCCTTGTCGACGAAGCCATCTTCGAACGACTTCTTGGCGTTGTCCCAGGCACCGCCGCCGGAGGTCATCGAGATGGCAACGAAAAGGCCGTTGACGATGACGCCGAGCAGCGAGGCGCCGAGGGCGGCAAAGGCGGATGCCTTCGAACCGGAGATCAGGAGGACGCCGAAATAGACCACCAGCGGCGCCAGCACCGGCAACAATGATGGAACGATCATCTCCCGGATCGCTGCCTTGGTCAGAAGGTCGACGGCGCGCGCATAGTTCGGCTTCGAGGTGCCGGCCATGATGCCCGGATCCTCGCGGAACTGCTTGCGCACCTCCTGGACGATAGCACCCGCGGCGCGGCCGACGGCGGTCATGGCGATGCCGCCGAACAGATACGGGATCAGGCCGCCGAAGATCAGGCCGGCGACGACATAAGGATTGGAGAGGTCGAAGGAGACCTCGCCCATGCCCTGGAAGTAGGGGTATTTGTCGCCATTGGCGGCAAAGAACTTGAGGTCGTTAGAGTAGGCCGCGAACAGCACCAGCGCGCCAAGTCCGGCCGAACCGATGGCGTAGCCCTTGGTTACCGCTTTGGTGGTGTTGCCGACCGCGTCGAGCGCGTCGGTGGACTGGCGCACTTCCTTGGGCAGGCCGGCCATTTCGGCAATGCCGCCGGCATTGTCGGTAACCGGGCCGAAGGCGTCGAGCGCGACGATCATGCCGGCGAGGCCAAGCATCGTCGTCACCGCGATCGCCGTGCCGTAGAGGCCGGCAAGCTGGTATGTCGAGATAATGCCGCCGACGATGACAATCGCCGGCAACGCCGTCGATTCCAGCGAGACCGCGAGGCCCTGGATGACGTTGGTGCCGTGACCGGTGACCGAGGCCTGGGCGATCGAGTTCACCGGGCGCTTGTTGGTGCCGGTATAATATTCGGTGATCACCACGATCAGGCCGGTTACCAAAAGGCCGACCAGGCCGCAGATGAACAGGTTCGTGCCGGTGATGGCCATGCCGGCGACAGTGCCGATCTCGCCCCAGCCGATGCATGCCGAAGTGGCGACGGCAAGGCCGACGATCGACAGCAGGCCGGTGACGATCAGGCCCTTGTAGAGCGCGCCCATGATCGAGCCGCTGGAACCGAGCTTGACGAAGAAGGTGCCGACGATCGAGGTCAGGATGCAGGCGCCGCAGATGGCCAGCGGATAGAGCATAGCTGCACCGAGAACGGCGGTGCCGCCGAAGAAGATGGCGGCGAGCACCATGGTGGCGACGACGGTTACCGCATAGGTCTCGAACAGGTCGGCGGCCATGCCGGCGCAATCGCCGACATTATCGCCGACATTGTCGGCGATGGTGGCCGGGTTGCGCGGATCGTCTTCGGGAATGCCGGCTTCGACCTTGCCGACGAGATCGCCGCCGACGTCGGCGCCCTTGGTGAAGATGCCGCCGCCGAGACGGGCAAAGATCGAGATCAGCGAGGCGCCGAAGCCGAGCGAAACCAGCGAGTCGATGACGACACGGTCATCGGGCTGAAGGCCCATGAATTGGGTGAGGATCAAATAGTAGATCGAAACGCCAAGCAGGGCCAGGCCAGCAACCAGCATGCCGGTGATGGCGCCCGACTTGAAGGCGATCTCAAGGCCGGCAGCAAGGCTGTTGGAGGCGGCCTGCGCGGTGCGCACATTGGCGCGCACCGAGACGTGCATGCCGATGAAGCCAGCGGCGCCCGATAGAACGGCGCCGATCAGGAAGCCGATGGCGGCGGTGATCGAAAGCAGCCACCAGGCGAGCAGCAGGACCACGACGCCGACGATGGCGATGGTGGTGTACTGGCGCGCCAGATAGGCCTGCGCGCCTTCGCGGATGGCCGCGGAAATTTCCTGCATGCGTGCATTGCCCTGATCGGCCGCGAGGACCGAACGTGTCGCCCAGATGGCGTAAAGGACTGAAAGCAGACCGCAGGCGATGACAGCTGAAATTATGGTCATTGCCGAATTTTCCTCGATTGGTGGCCCAAAAGAACCCCTCCCCGGGCCGTTGAGACAGGGGACGAATTTTCCGCAACCGGAATCCGTCCCTTCGCAGCGGCTTATGCGAAACAGGGCTCGGAACGTCAAGATATTGTTCGGTTTTTGCCCGGCTTTCCCCCAAAAGACCCCGGGTTTCGCCCAAAAGGCTGGACGGCAGCGCGCCTCTCGACACTGCCGTCCGATTAGATCGATTGAAATCGGCGAACGACCGGTCAGGCTTTGCGCAGGTCGCGGTCCGGCTGGATGACGAAGATCAGCACCGCCAGCATTGTCATGTAGAATTTGAACGCAGCTTCCTGACCGTTCCATGTCGAAGACTGCCACATGGCGAACCACTCGCCGCCAACGACCATGAAGCCGAAATACCAAACGAGGAAACCCATGGTGGCGGCTATGATGGCGAACGTCTTGGCATCATTGAAAGCCTGTCCGCTGGCGTTGCGCGCCTGCCAGAGTTGCCAGGCGGCGATCAGATAGAGCAGGCAGGTCAGCGCCTCGCCAAGGATGATCAGCCAGTAGCCTGCCGTCCACAAGGCTGGGCTGGTGATAGAGCGGTACATCAGCGCATTGCCGGGAAAGGTCGTATCCATGCTCAGCACATGCTGGACAAAGGCGAAGTTTGAGCCGTAATCGGTGATGTTGCCAAAGGCGACGAGGAAGGCGAAAGCCCCCAGACACAAACACATGACGATCTTGGAGAAACGCGCGGTCATGGCAAGAACTCCTGCTGAAAGATCGGAGCATCGCACTCATCAATCGCCGAGTCCCGAAGATCGCGCAACGGGGAGTCCAGTGATCATAGTGCTCACGGCTGTCGCGAGACATTATGCCGGCAAGCAAGACATTGCCGAGACTGTCGAAGCCCTTGATCTCGACAGACATTGTGCCGTGGGCGACCTTGTCTCCGTGGTGGGAGCCGGTACACAGCACGATTTCGCCATCATCCGCCGTCGCTGGATCACCAGCGAGACGGGCACAAGGCTCGAACTGACGCTCGATCATCCGGCGCGTTCGAGCGGCCACTGAAAAGAACGAACTTTGCCCGAGAGGCTACTCCACCTCGCGTCCCATGCGCCGCGCGGTGTAGCGCTCGATCGCCGACAGCCCGTCATAGATCAGCACGGCAAGGGCGGCGACGATCAGGCCGCCCTGCAGGATGAAGGCGAGGTTGTTCGACAGCAGGCCGGCGATGATCACCTCGCCCAGTGTCCTCGCCGCCACCGTCGAGCCGATGGTCGCCGTGGCGAGGCTGATCACCACCGACAGCCGGATGCCGCCGAGGATGATCGGCGCACTGAGCGGCAGTTCGACCTTGACCAGCCTTTGCCAGCCGGTCATGCCGGCGCCGCGCGCCGCCTCGACTACATTCTCCGGCAGCGTGGTCAGACCGGTCAGCGCATTCTCGAAGATCGGCAGCAGGCCGTAGAGAAACAGTGCGATCAGCGTCGGCTTCTCGCCGAAGCCGACAGCCGGCACCGCCAATGCCAGCACCGCCACCGGCGGAAACGTCTGGCCGATATTGACCAGGCTGCGCGACAGCGGCAGGAATTCGACGCCGGCCGGCCTGGTGACCAGGATGGCGAGCGCGACCGCGACGAAGGTCGCGGCCAGTGTCGCGATCAGCACGGTCCGCAGATGCAGCAGCGTCAGCGTCAACAGGCTGCCCTGATTGTAGATTACCGGCGCGTTGTTCTCGGTCAGCGGCTTCAGCAGCGGTTCGAACCATCCGGGATTGGTGACGAAGGCAATAAGTAGCACCACCAGGGCAAGCCTGAGCAGCGACGGAAGCCAGGCTTTCATGCCGGCCTCGCCGCGCGCTTAACCAGCCCGTCCACCGTGACGCGGCCAAGCGGCTTGCCGTCGGTATCTTTCACCGGCAGCGCCGGGCGGCCCGACCACAGGAGTTCGGCCAGTGCGTCGCGCTGGCTGGCGTCACCGGGGATTGCCTCACCTGCGGCCGTGCCTTTTTCCACCGCGTCGCGAACCCGGCCAAGCGACAACAGCCGGAACGGTTTTTCGCTGGCGCCTACCAGGGTCTCGACAAACGCGCTGGCCGGTTTCGCCAGTATCTCGGCCGGCCCGGCATATTGCACCACTTTGCCGCCATCCATTACCGCGATCTTGTCGCCCATATGCACGGCCTCTTCCATGTCATGGGTGACAAGGATGATAGTGGTGCCGAAGCGCTTCTGGATCGCCAGCAGATCCTCCTGCGCCTTGTTGCGGATGATCGGATCGAGCGCGCCGAACGGCTCATCCATCAACAGCACGTTGGGTTCCGCGGCAAGCGCGCGGGCGACGCCGACGCGCTGCTGCTGGCCGCCGGAAAGCTCATGCGGATAGCGTGGCCCGTAGGCTTCCGGGTCGAGCTGGTAAAGCGTCATCAGCTCGTCGACACGGAGCTTGATGCGTTTGGCATCCCAGCCGAGCAACACCGGTACCGTGGCGATATTCTGCGCCACCGTGCGATGCGGAAACAGGCCGTGGCCCTGGATGGCGTAGCCGATGCTGCGACGCAGCTCATAATCCGGCACCGAGCGGTTGTCGGCGCCGTCGAGCTTGATCACGCCCGATGTCGGCTCGACCAGCCGGTTGATCATGCGAAGCAGCGTCGTCTTGCCGGAGCCGGAGGTGCCGACGATGACGGCGATGCTGCGCGGCTCGACTACTATCGACACGTCGTCGACGACTGTCGTCTCGCCGTAGCGCTTGGTGATGCCTTCGATCTCGATCATGCCGTTTCAACCCTGCGCTTGCTGGCGGTCATTTCGATCACTGCATCGAGGATGATGGCGGCGGCGAAGGCCAGCGCCACCGTGGGCACGGCCCCCAGCAGCACCAGGTCCATCGCCGTCTGACCGACGCCCTGGAACACGAACACGCCAAAGCCGCCGCCGCCGATCAACGCGGCAATCGTGGCGAGGCCGATATTCTGCACCAGCACGATGCGGATGCCGGTGAGGATCACCGGGAAGGCCAGCGGAAACTCGACGTCGAACAGCCGCTGGCGGTCGGTCATGCCCATGCCGCGCGCTGCGTCGTTGGCGGCACGCGGCACACCGGCAAGGCCGACCACGGTGTTGGCCACCACCGGCAGCAGCGAATAGAGGAACAGGGCGACGAAAGCCGGCGCTGTGCCGATGCCGCGAATGCCGAGCGCGGCAGCACCCGGCACATGCGAAGCGACCCAGCCGAGCGGTGCGATCAAGAGGCCGAACAGCGCGATCGAAGGAATGGTCTGGATGATGTTCAGCACGTTGAGCACGCCGGCCCGCAATTTCTCGACGCGATGGCAGAGGATGCCGAGCGGCAGGCCGATAATCACCGCAGCCGCCAGCGAACCCAGCGCCAACGTCACGTGCTTGGAGCCTTCCGCCCAAAAACTATCGGAGCGATTGAAATATTCCTTGAGGATCGACAGGCTGTTCCAGCTTCCCGAGACGAGCAGCAGGCCGATCGCCGCTGCGGCGACAACAAGCACGCCGACCCGTGCCTGCGGCGACAGGTACAGCCTTGTAAGCACGTCGGCGAGCAGAAGGGTGAAGGCGAAGATAAGCAGCCAGAAGCCCGAAGCCGGCGAGATACGGGCGAAGGTGTTGCCGGCGGGCGTCAGGAAGCTGCCGGCAACGCCGATCAGCAGCGCCAGCGCCGCAAGTGCAACCACACTGGCGGCGAGGCGCAGAGCAAGCGGCGTTTTCAGCAGCGCAATGAGCGCCGCTGCGACAACAATCGCCATCAACAGCGGACCGACCGTCGCGGGCAAAGATTCGAGGATCGAGCGCGCCTCACCGGGTACGATGCGATTGGCGCGGAAGGTGGCGAATGGCGCCGCAAAAGCCGCATAGGCCGATATCGCCGCGATGACCACGCCGAGCTTGTCGAACCGGATGCGCACGCCCTCCCCCATCGGCCGATCCGGCGCACCTCGAAAGCGGAGCGCCGGAATCGCCTTACTTCAGGAAGCCGTTCTTTTTCAAAAAGTCCTCAGCGACGCCCTTGACCGGCTCGCCGCCAACCTGCACGCGGCCATTCAACTCCTGCAGCGTGACGAGATCGAGCTTGGCGAAGACCGGCTTCAGCAACGTCTCGATTTCGGGATGCTCCTTCAGCACCGCCTCGCGGATGATCGGCGCCGGCTGGTAGACCGGCTGCACACCCTTGTCGTCTTCAAGCACGACGAGGCCGGAGGGCGCGATGCCGCCGTCGGTGCCGTAGACCATGGCGGCGTTGGCGCCGTTGGTCTGGTTGGCCGCAGCGGCAATGGTCGCCGCCGTATCGCCGCCCGACAGCGTGATCAACTGGTCCGGCTTCAGCGTGAAGCCATAGGTCTTCTGGAAAGCGGGCAGCGCGGCCGCCGAATTGACGAACTCGGCAGAGGCCGCCAGCACCACCTTGCCGCCGCCCGAGACGTATTTGCCGAAGTCGGAGAGGGTGACGAGCTTGTTGGTATCGGCGACTTCCTTGCGCAGGGCGATCGCCCAGGTGTTGTTGGCCGGTGACGGTGACAGCCAGACGATCTTGTTAGCGTCGTAGTCGAGCTTCTTGGCAGTCTCGTAGGCCTTGGCGGCATCTTTCCACACCGGATCGTCGGCCTTCTCGAAGAAGAAGGCGGCGTTGCCGGTGTATTCCGGATAGATGTCTATCTCGCCGGCTGTAATCGCCTTGCGCACCACAGGTGTGCCGCCGAGCTGGATGCGGTCGGTGGTCTGGATATTGTTGGCGTTCAGCACCAGTTGGATGATATTGCCGAGTACGCCGCCCTCGGTGTCGATCTTCGACGACACCACCACCTGGGCACTCGCCGAGGCCAACGCAATTCCGAGCGCTAGTACAGCGCCGGCCAGAACCCTGATTGAAAACATCTCACAAATCCCTTGCTGTGAACCGGAATACGGCTGCCGCATATGAGCATGGCTTCGATGCCCCGTCGGGGTACACGGTTTCATAAGAAGGGGGATGGGCGCAATAATTTTGTTCGGATGCGAGTGACTCCGCTGTTGCCTCGTCCCGACAGCGTGACGTCAGTTGGCCGCGCGCAAACCCGTCATCTTCAACACGCCCAGTGCCACGAAGCACAGCACGACGACCGGGAAAATCATCCAGTTCAACATCTCCCAGCCCCAGGCATTGTAGACCGCCCCCGACATCAGCGAGGCGAAGGCAACGGAGCCGAACAGGACGAAATCGTGGAACCCCTGGACCTTGCCTTTTTCGGATGACTGGTAGCTGTCGGCCACCATGGCGGTGGCACCGATGAAGCTGAAGTTCCAGCCAAGGCCGAGCAGGATCAGCGCCGTCCAGAACTGCCACAGTGCCAACCCTGACAGCGCCACTATGGCGCAGCCAATCAGCAGCACCAGGCCGATGGCCACGATCCGCTCAGCGCCGAAGCGATAGATCAGCGACCCCGTGAAGAAGCTCGGCGCGAACATCGCCATCACATGCCAGGAAATGCCGAGCGTGGCGTCGTCCGTCGACAGGCCGCAGCCGACCATGGCCAGCGGCGCGCCGGTCATGACGAAGCTCATCAGCGCGTAGCTGCCGACGGCGCAAAACAGCGCCGCGACGAAGCGCGGCCTGGTGACGATTTCCGAGAGCGGCCGGGCGTCGCTGTCGGCGATTTCCACCTTGTCGGTTGCCTTGGCCGGGATGCGCAACAAAGAGAGAATGGCGGCGCCAACCGCCGCCAGCACCAGGATGGACGCAAACGAGCCGGCAAACTTCACCGGCGAGAACAGGTCGCCGGTGAAGATGACGATCTGCGGCCCAAGGATGGCGGTGACGATGCCGCCGGCCAGCACGAAGGAGATGGCGCGCGCCTTGAATTCAGGCGGCGCATTGTCGGCGGCGGCAAAGCGGAACTGCTGGACGAAGGCGCCCCCGATGCCGATCACGGCCAAGCCGAAAGCGAATAGCCAGAAGCTGGCATGAAACAGCGCCAGCGTGGCGACCAGCCCGCCAAGCGCCGTGACCGCTGTGCCGGTCATGAAGCCGTCGCGCTGGCCGAGCCGGCGGATGATCGCCGCGGCCGGCAGGGAACCGAGCGCCACGCCGACATTGAAACCGGTGATCGGCGCGGTTGCCAGCGACTTGTCAGCATCGAGCAGGTACTGCCCGGCCAATCCGCCCATGGAAATGGCGATGGGTGCGGCCGAGCCGATGATCGCCTGCGAGGCTGCGAGGATGAAGGCGGTGCGACGCGCTTCCTTGCCCGCCTCAACGGCGACGACAGCAGTCATGAGGCGTCCTTGCCGCGGCCCTCGCCACGCACCCGGCGCGACACGCGATCAAGCACCGCATTGACCAGTTTCGGCTCGTCTTCCTCGTAAAATGCCTTGGCGATGTCGACATATTCGGAGACGATGACCGCCACCGGCACGTCCTCGCGCTTCATCAGCTCGTAGACGCCGGCGCGCAATATGGCGCGCAACGTCGAATCGAGCCTCGACAGCGGCCAGTCCTCGGTCAGCGCCTGGCGGATGATCGGATCGATGGTCTTCTGGTGCTCGACGACGCCGGCAAGAATGGCGCGAAACCATTGCGCATCGGCTTCGCGATAGAGCGCGCCATCGACTTCCTTGCCGAGCCTGAACGCCTCGTATTCGGCGGTAGTCTCAAACACGCCGCTGCCGGCGACATCCATCTGGTAGAGCGCCTGTACGGCGGCCAGTCGGGCAGCACCGCGCTTGTTGGCGTGGCGAACCGCAGGCTGGCCGGGCGAAGCGGGTTCGCTCACGATCGCTCTCCCAACTGCTGCTTGAGCGCAATCATGGTCAGCGCCGCACGCGCTGCAAAGCCGCCCTTGTCGCCTTCCGAACGCCTGGCCCGCGTCCAGGCCTGTTCGTCGTTTTCGGTGGTCAGGATGCCGTTGCCGATGCAGATCGAGTCCTGCACGGACAGGTCCATCAGCGCACGGCTGGATTCATTGGCGACGATATCGAAATGATAGGTGTCGCCGCGGATCACCGTGCCGAGGGCGACGAAACCGTCATAGCTCGTCCCGCCTTCGGAGGCGCCGTCGAGCGCGAAGGAAATCACCGCCGGGATTTCGAGCGAGCCAGGAACGGTGACGACATCGTATGTCGCGCCCGCTTCGTCGAGCGCGCTGGTCGCACCTTCGAGCAGCGCGTCGGCAAGATCGTCGTGAAATCGCGCCTCGATGACAAGAAGGTGCGCTTTCTTCTTCGGACGGATGAACGCTTTGCCGTGTTGGGAGGTGCCAGCCATAGATGTCTCCGGGGATCGCCGGTGACTTAGGCCGAAGCCGGTTTGATCGCAAGCGGAAGATTGCCGAAGGTGGAAAGGTCTGCGGAACTGTCTTGTTCCCAGCGCGGCACCTGAAGCGGATGACTGGTACCGAGGCTCGAAGCCCAAGCCTGTACCAACCGGTGATCAATCACACGGCCGGCGTCCACATCGGCCATTGCCCCGCGCGTCAGTTGCTCCTCCAGGTTGGAAGTCCGTCCGCTCTTGTCCATCAAAGCCCCTCCTTCGCCGCCTCCACCAGTCGCGCCGCGTAGCGGGCCATGGTGTCGATCTCGAGGTTGACGCGGTCGCCGACCTGTCGCTCGCCCCAGGTGGTGACGGTCAGCGAATGGTGGATCAACAGCACGTCGAAGCGGGTGCCTTCGACCTTGTTGACAGTGAGCGAAGTGCCGTCGAGCGCGACGGAACCCTTGGGGGCGATGAATTTGGCGAGGTCGCGCGGTGCTTCCAGGGTGAAGCGAACGGCGTCGCCCTCTTCCTTGCGCGCCACGATCTCGGCCATGCCGTCGACATGGCCGGACACGATATGGCCGCCAAGCTCGTCGCCGATCTTCAGCGCACGTTCCAGGTTGATACGCGTGCCGGATTTCCAGCCCATCGCGGTGGTCAGCCTGAGGGCCTCTTCCCAGGCCTCGACCTCGAACCAGCGTGCGTTGGCGCCATCTTCCGGCAATGCGGTGACCGTCAGGCAGACGCCGCCGCAGGAAATCGAGGCGCCGATAGCAATGGTCTGCGGATCGTAGGCGGTGTCGATGCGCAAACCGACGCCTTCCCTGAGCGGCTTCACGGCAGCGACAGTGCCGACGTCGGTGACGATCCCAGTAAACATCGGCTTGGCCCTAGATGTCCCTTATCCATTCGGCATACGTGTCTTCGCCGAAACGCATGTCGCGCAATTTACGAAACCCTGGCGGGATATGGTTGGCATCGATCGGCGATGCAATGCCGCCCTCGCCGATCGCGTCCGGCCCCTGAAACAGCACGATGCGGTCGACTACTTGTTCGGCGAGGAAGGCCTTGGCGACCTTGGCGCCGCCCTCGATCAGGACGCTGGCCATGCCGAGTGCCGCCAGATCCTCGAGCAGTTCCGGCAGCGCAATATCGCCTTCATACGTCTCAGTGCCGATGAAGCGCACGCCGGCGCGTTCGAGCGCGGCCCGCCGGTGCGGATCGGCCTCGGCGCAGGCCGCGACATAGAGCGGAACACGGTCGACGCCGGCAACCAGTTTCGAGGTCTCCGGCAGCCTGATCTGGCGGTCAAGCACGATGCGCGCCGGCGAACGGTTCTCAAGTCCCGGCAGCCGCACCGTCAGTGCCGGATCGTCCTCCAGCGCCGTGCCGATGCCGATCAATATGCCATCGGCTTCGGCGCGCATCAGATAGACTTCGCGCCGGGCAATATCGCCGGTGATGGAGACCTGCCCCTCACCTTTCACGCCGATCTTATTGTCGCTCGAAAGCGCAAGCTTCAGGATCACTTCCGGACGTTTTTTAATAGATCGAATCAAATAGCCGGCCATCTGCTCTGCGGCCTCGGCGGCCAGCACCTTTTCGACCACCTCGACACCAGCGGCACGCAAGATGGCGTAGCCCTTGCTGGAAACACGCGGGTCCGGATCGCTGACGGCGCCAACCACCCGCGCGACGCCGGCACTGACCAGCGCATTGGCGCAAGGCGGCGTGCGGCCGTGATGCGCGCAAGGCTCCAGCGTCACATAGGCGGTGGCGCCGCGCGCCAATTCGCCGGCCTCGGCCAGCGCCTCGGTTTCGGCATGCGGCCGGCCACCGACGGCAGTGACACCGCTGCCTACGATCATCGGCCCGTCGCCATCGTCGCGTACGATCAGCGTGCCGACGGAAGGATTGGTCGAGGTCCGGCCGGCATTTTTGCGCGACAGCCTGAGGGCTGCCGCCATATAGCGGCGATCGAGAAGCTCTTGCTCGGCGGTGCTGCGCTGGGACCGTGCCATGCTCAGCCGGCGTCCTCTTCGCTCTTCACCTCTTCGCCCTTGAGCTCGTCGCCTTTGAGCTCGCCCAGCACGTCGTGGAAATCCTTGGCCTCGCGGAAATTGCGGTAGACGGAGGCAAAGCGCACATAGGCGACATCGTCGAGCGACTTAAGCGCCTCCATGACCAGCCGGCCGACTTCCCCCGAGGCCACTTCGGTCTCGCCCGAGCTTTCGAGCTGGCGCACGATGCCGGTCACCGCGCGGTCGATGCGCTCCGGGTCGACATTGCGCTTGCGGACGGCAATCTCGACCGAACGCAGCAGCTTGTCGCGGTCGAACGGCACCTTGCGTCCAGACTTCTTCACCACGACGAGGTCGCGCAATTGCACGCGCTCGAAAGTAGTGAAGCGGCCACCGCAATCTGGGCAGACGCGCCGCCTGCGGATCGCCGCGCCGTCTTCGGCGGGGCGCGAATCCTTCACCTGCGTATCTTCGGACTGGCAATAGGGGCAGCGCATGGAGAGCCTTCGGTTCGCGATTCTCGTGGAGCGAAAGGCTTAGAGGTTTTTGTGACGGTGGCAAAGCGTCGGAGACGGCCTCTCGCGCCTCAGAGATAGCGAAGCACGAGGAAAATTGCGAGAGCGGCAGTCAGTTGGCCGGCGATACGCCGATCAGGGCGCGACGTCGCCGGTCGGGAAGCCGCAGGATGTGCCGAGATAGCGATAGGCCTTGGTGAAGCCGTCCATCGATATGGTCGCGACCGGCTTGTCGGCGAAGCTGACATCGAGGGCGCTGGTACGGCGCATGGCACGCAGGACCGCGAGCGTGGTCTCGGTCTTGTTGTTCATCATCCACTGTCCATCGGCGCTGAGATGAAAACTGGTCTTGATCTTGTCGTTGACGTCGCGGAACACCACTGGGATGTTCTCGCCTTTGGGCAAATCACTGTTTTTCACGGCGATGATGAGGCTCGGATAGCCCTCGGGCGGCAGTACGTCGCCATTCGAGATGGCCAGCGTAAGGGTGCCGCTGGTGCCGTTTGCGTCGAAAAAGACCGTCGAGGCGGCGCAGGTCTTGCGCACATCCTCACCGGTGTTGACCTCGTCCACCGTGATGGACCACCTGCCGAAGGTCTCTGTCTTGGGTGCTGCCGGGGTCGGCTCGGTCTGCGCCAAGGCGGCCCCCTGCAAGGTGGCGAGTGTGAGCACGACGCCAAAGCCGGCGAAACGGAGAGTTTGCATCATAAAGCGTCTCCGCAGTTGCCGTGCTGCCGCACCGGGGTTGTCACGGACACAGATGACACCCGGCGTCGGTCAACCAAGATATGGATAGAGTGGAAAACGATCGGTCAATGCCGCTACCTTGGCCTTGACCGCCGCCTCGACTGCAGCATTGCCTTCGTCGGAATTAGCAACTTTCAGCCCATCCAGCACTTCGGCGATCAGCTTGCCGATCTCGCGGAACTCGGCCTGCCCGAAGCCGCGCGTGGTGCCGGCCGGCGTGCCGAGCCGAACGCCCGAGGTGACGAAGGGCTTTTCCGGATCGAAGGGGATGCCGTTCTTGTTGCAGGTGATGTTGGCGCGGCCAAGGGCAGCCTCGGCGCGCTTGCCGGTGGCGTTCTTGGGACGTAGATCGACCAGCATCAGATGGTTGTCGGTGCCGCCGGACACGATGTCGAGACCGGTTTCCTGCAGGCTGGAGGCCAGCGTCTTGGCATTGGCGACGACGCTCTCCGCATAGGCCTTGAAGCTCGGCTTCAGCGCCTCGCCAAGGGCCACCGCCTTGGCGGCGATGACGTGCATCAGCGGACCGCCCTGCAGGCCGGGGAAGACGGCCGAATTCATCTTCTTGGCGATGTCCTCGTCATTGCACAGGATCATGCCGCCGCGCGGGCCGCGCAGCGACTTGTGCGTCGTGGTGGTCACCACATGGGCATGCGGCAGCGGTGACGGATGCATGCCGCCGGCGACCAGACCGGCGATGTGGGCCATGTCGACCATCAGATAGGCACCGATCGAATCGGCGATCTCGCGAAAACGCTTCCAGTCCCAGACGCGAGAATAGGCCGTGCCGCCGGCCAGGATCAGCTTCGGCTTGGTCTCATGGGCGGTCTTCTCGATCGCGTCCATGTCAAGCAGATGATCGTCCCTGCGCACGCCATAGGATACGACCTTGAACCACTTGCCGCTCATATTGACCGGCGAGCCATGCGTCAGGTGCCCGCCGGAATTGAGGTCGAGGCCCATGAAGGTGTCGCCGGGCTGCAGCAGCGCCAGGAACACCGCCTGGTTCATTTGGCTGCCGGAATTCGGCTGGACGTTGGCGAAGTTGCAGCCGAACAGCTTTTTCGCGCGCTCGATGGCCAGGCCCTCAGCGACATCGACAAACTGGCAGCCGCCATAGTAGCGCTTGCCCGGATAGCCCTCGGCATATTTGTTGGTCATGATAGACCCTTGCGCCTCGAGCACGGCACGCGAGACGATGTTCTCGGAGGCAATCAGTTCGATCTCGTGGCGCTGGCGGCCGAGTTCGTTGCGGATCGCGCCGAAAATCTCGGGGTCGGCATCGGCAAGCGTGGTTTCGAAGAAGGATTCGAATTTGTTCGACACTGCCGCTGCTGTTGCCATGGGTTGAAATCCTCAAGTTCGGGGTCTGTCGCGCCATTAACACAGTTGCTTTCGGCCCGCCACGTTTGCAGCGCGAAATTTGCTGGCCGGATTGCGGCAGCGGGGTTGGCAGGTCTCTATTTCCTTGCCTGCCGGCCCTTCAGCAACGCCTCAGTGAGCGTGATTTCGGTGAACAGCGCCTGCATCGTATGGTCGTTGATCTGACCGCTGCGAAACATTGCGCGCACGGCCGCGCGTTCAGCCTCGATGCCGGCCAGCCTCAATTCGAGCTCCAGCCGTCCGGCTTCGCGGGCCTCGGCGCGCGCCTCGTCCGCCTCGTCGGAGGCAGCGATGCGGCGCCGGTAGCCGGCGACGATGCTGTCGGCGGCGGCAAGCCGGGCGCCGGGTATTTCCCGTTCGTCGCCGTCGGTCGCGCCGGCCATGCTCTCGATGCGGGCAATGGCGGCCCTGGCCGCACCGACACGCGCAAGACGCTCCTCGGCAGCGCCAGGATCCTCGCCCGGCTCGACCAGCCCACGTGCCACCTTGGGCAAGGCAAGGCTGGCAATGAGCAACGAGCAGATGATGACGCCGGCGGCGAGGAAGACCACCACGTCGCGCGCCGGAAAGGGCGAACCGTCCGGCATGGCGAGCGGCAGCGACAGGATGCCGGCCAGCGTGATGGCGCCGCGCACGCCGGCGACAGAGCCGGCGATCCGAACGCGCAGCCCGAACGGCTCGGCCTTGCGCTTGCGCAATCGCGCCGAGAGGCGCGTCGCGATATCGCCGATCCAGATCCACAGGAAACGCAGCCCGATCAGGCATAGCGTCAGCGCGACCACGGTGGCGATCGGCTGGATGACCGGATAGCGGCTGCCGAGTTCAGGCGGCACGTTGCCAATGATTTCGGGAAGCTGCAGCCCAAGCAGGATGAACAGGGCACCGTTGAAAACGAAGGAAAGCGTCGTCCACAGCGATATCGTTTGCATGCGCGCCGAGACGCCGAGAAAGCGGAAAATCCCGGAGCCGCCGGTGAGCAACCCGGCGGTGACCGCCGCCAGAATGCCCGAGGCGCCGACATGCTCGGCGCCGAGATAGGCGATGAACGGCAGCAGGACCATGACCAGCACCTGCGCCTCGGCCGGAACGCCGCCGATACGGTTCAGCAATTGCAGCACCTTGGCGGCGACGAACAACGCCGCCACGCCGGCCAGGATGCCGGCTCCGACGGCGTAGAGGAAGGTTACTGACGCGGCTGCGAAGGAGAAGCTGCCGGTCAATGCAGCTGCCACGGCGAAGCGAAACATAACGAGGCCCGACGCGTCGTTGAGCAGCGACTCGCCCTCCAGAATATGCATCAGCCGGGCCGGAATCACGCTCTTGTCGACGATCGAGGAGACGGCCACCGCATCGGTGGGCGACAGCACCGCAGCAAGCGCGAAAGCGACGACGAGCGGGATGCTCGGCACCAGCCAGTGCAAGGCGTAGCCGAAGCCGACAATGGTGAAGAAGACCAGCCCGATGGCTAGGTCGAGGATCGGCCCGCGCAGTGCGATCAGTTCGCGCTTGGGCGCTCCATAGGCATCACCGAACAGCAGCGGCGGGATGAACACCAGCAGGAACAGCTCAGGATCGATCTCGACATGCATGCCGCGCACCGGCCAGGCGAGTGCTGCACCGATAGCGATCTGCAGCACCGGCAGCGGCACCCGCACCATCCGGACCAGCGCGCCGGAAACCGCGACAAAGATGAGCACGACCAGAATGAACATAGCGACATGCATGATGCGATTCCGACTACGGCGCCGCGCGTCCTTTTGCCCGGCGATCGGTCCAGCAAAGATTGCCCCGAGAGACCCAGCAACGAAAAAGGCCGCCCTCGCCGGCGGCCTTTTCAGAAAGAAATCAGATCTTTAGAGCGCCGATGTGATCTGCAGCTCGTTGGCTCCGTCGAGGCCGTAAATGTCATCGCGGAACTGCACCACGCCCGGTCCCGTCGACCAGGCCGAGATGTAGAGAAAATAGACCGGCACCGGATTGGTGACCTGCACCGGGACGTTCTCGCCGCTCTTGATCGCCGCCTCGAAGTGCTGGCGATTCCAGCCCGGCGTGTCGCGCAGAATCCAGGTGACGAGATCGCGCACGTTCTGGACGCGCACGCAGCCCGAGGAATCGAAGCGCATCATCTTGCCGAACAGGCTCTGCTGCGGCGTGTCGTGCATGTAGACGCCGTCCGGGCTGGGGAAATTGATCTTGACCGAGGCCATTGCATTGCCAGCACCCGGATCTTGCCGGAAGCGGTACTTCTCGGCGTCGTCGGTCGACCAGTCAACGGTCAACGGATCAACCTCGCTGCCATCCGGCGCGAACAGACGGATGTGGCTGTCCTTGAGATAGTTGGGGTCCTTCCGCATCAGCGGAATGATGTCCTTGCGCACGATCGAGACCGGCGCGTTCCAGTAGGGATTGACGATGATCTCGTTGATCTTGGAATTAACGATCGGCGTCTGGCGGTCGATCTTGCCGACGATCGCGGTATGGCGCAGCACGACGCGATCGTTCTCGACCGCCTCGATCTGAGCGCCCGGGATGTCGACCAGGACGTAACGGTTGCCCAGCGTGCCGGCGCGCTCGCGCAGCCGCTGCAAATTGGTCTGCAACTGGCCGAGCCGAATTGGCGCCGAAACATTCATCGCGGCATAAGAATATTGGCCCAGCGTCCCGTCGGCAGGCAGGCCATGGCGCGCCTGGAAGCGCTTGACCGCGGAGTCGACATAGGAATCGAAAGCTGTCGAAATGCCGGCGCTCTGCGCCAGATCGCCCGCAATCATCAGACGCTTGCGCAGCGGGACCACGTCGGGATCATCGACGCCGAGCTGCAATTTTTTGGTGTCGGGAACCGGCTCCCAACCGCCCTGGGCGACGATGTTCTGGTATTGCGCGACGGCCTGCTCGGTAAACGAAACGGTCTGCAGGCTGAAGATTGGCAGCGTAGAGGCCACTTTGCCGCCCTGGCTGGGGCGGGCGTCGAACTGGTCGTCCCAATTGCCGCGTGCCGAGGATTTCAGGATGTCGCCGATCACATCCTGCGCACTGGCGCGGCCGGCGACGATAGCGGCTGCGAGCGCGGAGGCCCCTGAAAGGAAGAAACGGCGGCTGGTTCTCATGGACGTTCCAGACATTCTTGCTACAATTCAACTCACCGGGCGGTCTCGCCCGCACTCTAGAGTTGGCTTTCTTAACAATTAGCCAACCATGGCCCGCATCACTTCGGTGTAAAAACACATGGGAAGTGACTTGAGCACAGGACAAATGCGCGGCTTTGGCCCCAGCATCACCCGCATCTTCGGTTCCACTGGAATATGGCGGCAACGTGGCTGTTGCTCGAATTTGAATCGGCCGGCCTGACGAAACGGAAAGACCGGTGCTTTTCGGCACCGGCCTTTGATCTGCTCCGCGGCAGCGCTTCCGTGGCATGGCTTCAGATCTTGATGCAGCGGATGCGATTACATCCGATACGCGATCGTATCGTTCCAGAAGCGGTCGAGCCGCTGCAGGGCGCGGTTCATCTGCTTGAACTCTTCGGTATTGATGCCGCCGACCTGCTCGATCGAGCCGACATGGCGTTCGTAAAGGCCGGCGACGACTTCCGCCACCTCATTGCCCTTCGGCGTCAGCGAGACCCGCACCGAACGGCGGTCGATGCGCGAGCGCTGGTGATTGATGAAGCCGAGATCGACCAGCTTCTTCAGATTGTAGGAGACATTCGAGCCGAGATAATAGCCGCGCGAGCGCAGTTCGCCGGCGGTCAGCTCCGAGTTGCCGATGTTGAACAGGAGCAGCGCCTGGATGGCGTTGATGTCGGAGCGGCCGTTGCGGTCGAATTCGTCCTTGATCACATCAAGCAGACGGCGATGCAGCCGCTCGACCAGCTGCAGCGATTCCATGTACAGCGAACGGATCGCCTCGCGGCGGTCATCGGATACGTTGGCGGTCTTCGCCGCCGGACGCGAATTGATCATTGTCTTTGCCTCTCGTTTGTCGCCCGGTGATTTTTTGTTCTTCACCTTGATCGCGACACTATCGAATACTCATAAAATTCGACTTAAACGCCAAGGCTAACAAGAGCTTACCGGTAAGGGGTTTCGAAAGAGGCTTAACGGACAGTCACCCGAGCAAGGATAATTAACCTAAAGATTTAGCCAATGATTCTGGCCGGAATTGCTATCGCCGGGCTTGCCGCTTCTGGATCCAGATCACCACGCGGAACACTATGTAGAGCAGCGCCACCGCAAGGTGCGAGGCTACGATCAGCAGCCGGTGGCCGAACAGCTCGGGGAAGCCGGCATACATGACGCTCTCGGTCACCGCGCAGATGAACCAGATCACCGGCCCCCAGGACGCCAGCATCCACAGGCCGGCGGCGGCGAATGGAAAAAACACCGCCAGCACCACCGCCGCCACCTGCCAGTGCACCGGCATAAGGTCGAAGCGCCACAGCGAGCCGGGATAAAAGCCGATCAGCCGGATCCAGTACAAGACGCCGAACAGCAGGCAGTAGCCGGCGATGACGCGCTGGAACCAGGCGAAGATGACCTCGACCGTCGAGGGCTGCAGCACCACGCGTCTCGAGGCGACCTCGCTCACAGCTTCAGTTCCCGTTCGCCGAGCGATGCGAAATAGGCGTCGATATCGGCGGCGCTGACCTTATCGATGCCTGCCGGCCGCCATTGCGGCGTCGAGCCTTTGTCGATGATGGCGGCGCGGATGCCTTCATAGAAGTCGTGCCCGGCAAGCATGCGGTTGAGGATACGGAACTCCATCTTCATGCACTCGTCCATCGACAATGTCAGCCCGGCACTGATCTGGCGCCAGGCGACATGCAGGCTGGTCGGCGAGCGGGTGCGGATGGTGGCCAGCGTCTTTGCCGCGAATTCGTCGGCGATGGCTGCCCGCTCCAGGCTGGCGATGATATCGGCCAGCGACGGCTGCGCGAAGTGCCGGGCGATGGCTTCCAGCGTCGGCCTGTCGGTCTCGCGTTTGGCCGGGACGAAGCAGCCGCGCAGCACCGATTCCGGATCGCCTGAGGCAGCCAGCCGGTCGAGAAAGCCGGCCTGATCCTCCGCCTTGATCGTATGCGTGGCGAGGCCCGACCACAAGGCATCGCCACAGCGGATGCGGTTGCCGGTCAGCGCAAGATACATGCCGAAGCTGCCGCCGAGATCCGGCAACAGATGGCTGGCGCCGACATCCGGAAAAAAGCCGATGCCGACTTCGGGCATGGCGAACTGTGCGTTCTCGGTCAGCACCCGCTGCGAGCCATGGAAGGAGATGCCGACGCCGCCGCCCATGACGATGCCGTCGATCAGCGCGACATAGGGTTTTTTGAAACGGGCGATGCGGGCGTTCAACCGGTATTCGTCTGCGAAGAAATCGACCGGAGGCTTTCCTGCCCGGCCGGCCTCGTAGATGTGGAGGATATCGCCGCCTGCCGAAAACGCCCTGCCCTCGGCCTTGACGATGACGACGTCGACACGGTCGTCGCGTTCCCAGCTGCGCAGCGCCTTGTCCAGCGCCTGGACCATGCGATGGGTTACGGCATTGAGCGCCTGCGGCCGCGTCAGCGTGACGACGCCGGCCCTGCCCAATCTTTCGAAGCGAATCTCGTCGCCTCCGCCAAAATCCATCGCCAGAGACTCCCTCCCCGCGCCCCGCGGGAATGAAGTGCTAAAGCGTGCTGCATGGCCGCGTCAATGGCGGCGGCCAATCCCGCTGCTTGGCCGTTGGCAGCAGCCGGTGCTAAAGCTGGTTCTTTGAACCGGAGTTTGAGCCCTTGCCTTGGTTGCCGTGCCTTGCTGTTGTGGTGGTCGGCCTGATCGGTGCGACCGCTTCTCCCGTATCGGCCGCAACCGTCGACGAGCTCTACCAATCGCAGACCATCGTCACCGGCCAGGGCGAAGAGAACCGCCAGATCGGTTTCAAGGCCTGCCTCGATGCGGTGCTGGTCCGTGTCTCCGGCGACCAGCGGCTGCCGAAAAGACCAGATATGGCGGCGCTGCGCGACAAGGCCGGCAGTTTCGTTGCCGGATTCCGCTATCACGACCGCCTGGAAGGCATTCCGGTCCATGACGAACAAGGCACTCATGACCGGCCGCACGATCTCACCTGCCTGTACAAGCCTGACGTTATCGATCCGGTGCTTGCAGCGCTGGGCAGCAAGCCACGGCTTGCCGAGCGGCCACGCCTGGCAATTTTTCTGGTGGCGGAGCAAGGCGCGAGGCACTTCGCGCTGACCGCCGACGATCAGCGTGGGGCGCCGATGCGCGAATCCTTCGCCAACGCCACCGGTCCGCTGATCATGCGGATTGTATTTCCCGAAGCGTCGCTGCTCTCCGCCTCAAAGCTGGACGACCGGAGCCTCAGCCATGCCGATATGGCGACACTGGATCAGCTTGCCAGAAAAGCCGGTGGCGACCAGGCGCTTGCCGGCAGCATCATCTGGAGCGACAAGGAACTGGGCTGGATAGCCGATTGGCGGCTTGCCATGAATGCCAAAGCCTATAGATGGCAAGTGCGCGGCGTCAGCTTCGACGAGGCATTTCGCGTCGCCATCCGCGGCGCGGCGCAGGTGCTGTCCGGCAACGGCCAACCGGAGTAGGATTCGAACAAGCCCTGGCACAATCGTGTCGCATTGGTCAGCGGTGGAGGCTCGTGGTAAAAGCCGCCGATCCGGAGTTTTGGCGATGAACAAATTCACCCCCGCAAGGCCTGCCGGCGCGCGCAGCGTCGACGAGATCACCGGCAGCCGCCGTTTGCGGCGCATGCGCAAGGCCGACTGGTCGCGCCGCCTTGTCCAGGAGAACCGGCTCTCGGTCGACGATCTTATCTGGCCGATCTTCGTCGTCGACGGCAAGAATGTGCGCGAACCGATCGCCGCCATGCCGGGCGTCTTCCGCCTGTCGCTCGATCTCGCCGTCAAGGAGGCCGAGCGGGCGGCAAAGCTCGGCATTCCGGCGATCGCCACCTTTCCCAACGTCGAGCTCAGCCTGCGCGACCAGACCGGTTCGCACATCCTCGATCCGGAAAACATCATCAACCGCGCCACACGCGCCATCAAACATGCCGTCCCGGAGATCGGCATCATCACTGACGCCGCGCTCGACCCGTTCACCTCGCACGGCCATGACGGCATCTTGCGCGACGGCATCATCGTCAATGATGAAACGGTGGAGCAGGTGACGGCGGCGGCCGTCATCCAGGCAGCGGCGGGGGCCGACATCATCGCGCCCTCCGACATGATGGATGGCCGTATCGGTGCCATCCGCGATGCGCTCGACGCCAATGGGTTTCAGGACGTGGCGATCATGTCCTACGCGACGAAGTTCGCGTCCGCCTTTTACGGGCCCTATCGCGAGGCGGTCGGCACTGCCGGCCTGCTCAAGGGTGACAAGAAGACCTATTATATCGATCACGCCAATTCCGACGAGGCGGTGCGCGAGGCCGAGCAGGATCTCGCCGAGGGCGCCGACATGCTGATGGTCAAGCCCGGCCTGCCCTATCTCGACATCATCCGCAGACTGAAGGACGAGTTGCAGATGCCGACCTTCGCCTATCAGGTCTCGGGCGAATATTCGATGATCAAGGCGGCCGCCGCCAATGGCTGGATCGACGGCGACAGGGCGATGCTGGAATCGCTGCTGGCCTTCAAGCGCGCCGGCTGCGACGGCATCCTGACCTACTTCGCGCCGGAAGTGGCTGAGATGCTGAAGGGGTGATGCGCCTCCGTAGCGCCAACGTCGAGTAACGCTCCTTCGTTTTCGTCCTCGCCGCAGGGAGATCATGTCAGGTTTGCCCCTCATTGCCCTGCCGGGCATTTCTCGCCGTATAGTGACGGGAGAAAGACGCCTTCACAAAAGTTTCGCCAATTGCCAGCGTTGCAGAAAGTGCGGCGAGGTCGCGGCCCCTATTGTCTGAAGCGATTGCGCAGCTGCGCCGCCGCTGCTCGCCGCCCGAAAATACCGCTTGCGAAACGCAATCAGTCAAGCTAGAAAATTACCGATTGCAAATCACAACTGGTTAGGAGGAAATCATGCCCAAGCTGACTGTCAAAGCTTTCACCCTGTCGATCGACGGCTTCGGCGCCGGTCCCGATCAGGATCTGAAGAACCCGCTGGGTGTCGGCGGGGAAGCCCTGCACAAATGGATGATCGGCACCCGAACCTTCCGCGACATGTTTGGCAAAGATGGCGGGACCACGGACACGGACGACGCGTTCGCGGCGCGCAGTTTCGAAAATATCGGGGCGTGGATCCTGGGCCGCAACATGTTCGGGCCGATCCGCGGACCCTGGAAGGATGAAAGCTGGAAAGGCTGGTGGGGGGACAATCCGCCCTATCATGTGCCGGTCTTCGTGCTCACGCATCATCCGCGGGACCCTATCGTCATGGAGGGCGGCACGACCTTCTATTTCGTGACCGACGGTATCCACTCAGCGCTGGAAAAGGCGAAAGCAGCGGCTGACGGCAAGGATGTACGGCTGGGCGGTGGCGTCGCCACGATCCGGCAATATCTCCAGGAAAAGCTCATCGACGACATGCATCTGGCGATATCGCCAATGCTGCTCGGCTCAGGCGAGAACCTTTTTGCCGGCATTGACATGCTCAAGCTCGGCTACCGGTGCAGCGACCAGGTTGCGACGTCGAATGCAACGCACGTCATCATCAAGCGCGCCTAGCTTGTTGCAGGGCGCCGCCACTGAGGCAGCGCCTTCCTCGCTCGTTTACTCAGTATTTCTCCGGCACATACAGCTCGCGCGGCAGCACCTGGCGCTCGTATTCGGGATTGAAGACGCGCTCCGGTAGCGTGATCTCCTCGTGCGGCACCTCTTCATAGGGCATTTGCTTGAGGAGATGGTCGATACAGTTCAGCCGTGCCCGCTTCTTGTCGTTGCCCTCGACGATGAACCACGGGGCTTCGGGAATGTTGGTGCGGGCGAATGTCTCTTCCTTGGCCTTGGTGTACTGTTCCCAGCGCACGCGCGACTGCAGGTCCATCGGCGACAGTTTCCACTGCTTCATCGGGTCGTGGATGCGCATTAGGAAGCGCATCTGCTGCTCCTCGTCGGTGATGGAGAACCAGTATTTGACCAGCGTGACACCGGAACGGACCAGCATGCGTTCGAAATCCGGCACGTCGCGGAAGAACTGCTCGGCCTGATCCGGCTGGGCAAAGCCCATCACCCGCTCGACGCCGGAGCGGTTATACCAGGAGCGGTCGAACAGCACGATCTCGCCGCCGGCCGGCAGATGCGGAACGTAGCGCTGGAAATACCATTGCGACTTCTCCCGCTCGGTCGGCGCCGGAAGTGCTACGACGCGGCAGATACGCGGATTGAGCCGCTGGGTGATGCGCTTGATGACGCCACCCTTGCCCGCCGAGTCGCGGCCCTCGAAGACCACGACGAGCTTCTTCTTGTGATAGGCGACCCAGGACTGCAGCTTGATCAATTCGGATTGCAGCGTGATGAGATCGCGAAAATATTGCAGGCGGTCGATCGATGGCGGATGTGCATCCTTGTAGATCTTGGCGATCTCCATCGACAGCGCCGGCTCCGAGATTTCCAGCTCATAGTCTTCGTCGAGCGTGTCGGCGAGTTCCGCTTCGAGCCAGTCCCTGGCCGGGGAATTCTGTTTTGTCTCGGTCATTTGCGCCGCTCCGCTTACAGCCGCCAGACGCTCTGCCGCCCGGCCGGGCGGCCGGAAAACAAAGCGCCGAACCGAAATTACTATAGGCCGGCAATGACGGTTTTATTGCAGCCCACCCTGCGCCGGCTGCGCGTCCAATCCGCAAGATGTGATCGATCTTGCCCCTGCAGCATGGGAGACAAGCGGCACGAATTGTCCTACAAATGCCCGGTTCATTCAGGGCTGACGCTTGAAGCGCGGCCTTTTCCAATAAATCGTGAGGATACGACATGGAATACCGCACTCTCGGCCATTCCGGGCTGAAGGTCTCGACGCTGACCATGGGCACCATGACCTTCGGCGGCGGCGGCGCGTTTTCGGCGGTCGGCAAGACCGATCTCGACGAGGCGCGCCGGATGATCGACCTTTGCATCGACACCGGCATCAATGTCATCGACACCGCCAACGTCTATTCGAACGGGCTGTCGGAAGAGATCATCGGCGAGGCGCTCGGCGGCAAGCGCAAAGGCGACGTGCTGATCGCCTCCAAGGCGCGCATGCGGATCGGCAAAGGCCCTAATGATGAAGGCCTGTCGCGCTACCATCTGATCCGCGAATGCGAGAGGAGCCTGAAGCGGCTCAGAACCGATGTCATCGACATCTATTTCCTGCACGAGTGGGATGGCCTGACACCACTCGAGGAAACCATTGCCGCGCTAGACACTCTGGTCACGCAGGGCAAGGTTCGCTACGTCGGCTGTTCCAATTATTCGGGCTGGCAAGTAATGAAGGGACTCGGCATCGCCGACCGTCAGCACCAGCCGCGCTTCGTTACCCAGCAAATCCATTACACGCTGGAAGCGCGCGAAGCCGAGTATGAATTGTTGCCGATCTCGGTCGACCAGGGGCTCGGTGTGCTGGTCTGGAGCCCGCTCGCCGGCGGATTGCTGTCCGGCAAATACCGCCGCGACCAGCCGACCGCCCGCCAGCTCAGCGGCTGGTCGGAACCGCCGATCCGCGACGAGGACCGGCTGTGGCGGATCGTCGATGTGCTGATCGACGTCGGCAACAACCATGGCGTGTCGGCGGCGCAGGTGGCGCTTGCCTGGCTGCTCGGCCGGCCCGCTGTCAGCTCGCTGGTGATCGGCGGACGAACCGAAGCGCATTTCAAGGACAATATCGCTGCTGCAAGCCTGGTGCTTGCCGATGAGGAGCGCACACGCCTCGACGCGGTCAGCAGGCCACCCGTGCTCTATCCCTACTGGCACCAGCAGTTCACGGCGAAGGACCGGTTCGGTCCGGCCGATCTGGTTCTCGACCGGGACGGCGCCTGAAAAACGGGCTGAAGCCGGACTCCCGGAACTGCGCTGAGATATGGAGCCGATCGTGCCCTGCGGTGTTGTATTTGTGGCTCAATGCTCCTAGGCAAGGGCCAAGCACAATGAAAGGAAACGATATGGCGCGAGCACCGAACTACGGTCAGGAACGCAAGGAACGCGACCGGCAGAAGGCTGCCAAGAAGGCGGAAAAGCAGGCTGCCAAAGTCGCGGCCAAGGAACGGTCGACGCCCGAGGACGAAAGCGAGTCCCAAACCAAAACCGAAACGGCAGAGTGATGAGATCCGGCCCGCCAGGCGGGCCGGATCTCGGTCAAGTCCCGCTATGCCTTAGGCGGGCGCCTTGTCGCTGACGAAGACGTTCACTTCGCGGGCGGCGGCAATGAAGGCCCGTCTTGCGTTCATGGCCGGCTTGTCGCCGGCCAGCGCATCGTGACAGGCCTGCAGCGCTTCGCGATGCTTGGGGCTGCGCTTGCCGGGCCAATTGTTGAGGAGGTAGTCGGAAGCCTCGCGAGCCGTACGCAAGAGCTGGTTGCTTCCCGCCGCGCCCTTGACGGTCACGGGTGTGTCAAATCGATTGTTTTCCATCGCCGCTCTTACGCCATCAGCATTTGCGAAGCGAGACCGAAAGTAGCTTTCTTCGCTCATCTGCCTTTTTCGTGATCAATGGCCGCGGATCCGGACTCAGGCGACGACGGCAAATCCCCTGGCGCGCAGGCCGCGCCGGTCGTTGCGCAGCGACGTTACCAGCCGGTCGCGGCTGCCGACGATATGGGCTGAAAGCAGGCGGGCAGCCCCATCGGCATCGCCTGCCCGCACCGCCGATAGGATGGCATGGTGTTCTGCCCAGGCACGGCCAAGTGCCGCCTCGTCGCGAACCTCGAGCCATCGGGCGCGCGACAGCCGCGTCATCGCGTCGCGAACCGCCCTGAACAGGAACTCGTTGCCAGACAGGCGTGCCAGCTCGATATGAAAATCCATGCCGACGCGATGCCATTCCTCGCGCGGCGTCTTGTCGTCGCAAGAATCGAGCATCGCCTCGATGATTTCGACGGCACTCCTATCCTGCAAGGCACAAGTCAGCCTGAGTGCCGCGACCTCGACCGCCTCGCGGTAGACCGCGATCTGCTCCAGCTCAGCAAGATTGATGGGCGAGACCGTCCAGCCGCGGCCGTCGCGGCAGACCAGGCCTTCGGTCTCTAATCGCAGCAATGCCGCCCTGACCGGCGTGCGCGAGGCGCCGAAGCGGCTTTCGATCCAGCGCTCCGTCAGCCGCTCGCCGGGACCGATCTCGAGCCCGAGGATCATCTCGCGAAGCTGCTTTTCGACGTTCTGCATCTGCGACATTGGCGTTCCGTTTGCTGGAGCCGGTTCGTCGGCCCTCTTGTTCACCGGCCACTGTTGGCGATCACATTGCAGGGACCGCATTGACAGCGGCCAGCCTTGCGTTCATGACGGATACCAGTTTGGTATACCAAAGTCGTATCCGCAGCAAGCTAACGATAGCAGTATCTGATATGCCCCAAGACGCCACCCTCGCCGTGCAAGACACCCACAACATCCACTGGCGCCGCAATCTCGCCGTTTGCTTTGCCGGCTCGTTCAGCACGCTCGTGGCGATGACGCTGCTGTTGCCCTTCCTGCCGCTCTACGTCGAGCAGCTGGGCGCCGAGGGCCATGCGGCGATCGTGCAGTGGTCGGGCATCGCCTACGGCGCCACCTTCTTTGCTGCCGCGCTGGTCGCACCCCTGTGGGGGCGGCTAGGCGACCGCTACGGCCGCAAATTGATGCTGGTGCGTGCCAGTTTCGGCATGGCGCTGTGCATGTCGCTGACCGGCATGGTGCAGACCGTCTGGCAATTGGTGTTCTTGCGCCTACTGATCGGCTTTGCTGGCGGCTATTCTTCAGGCTCGACCATCCTGGTTGCCATGCAGACGCCGAAGGATCGCTCCGGCTGGGCGCTGGGCGTGCTGTCGGCCGGCATCACGGCCGGTGCCCTGGTCGGCCCGTTGCTCGGCGGCGCGCTGCCGCCGCTGATTGGGATCCGCGCCACATTCCTGCTCGCCGGCGGCGTCATTTTCCTGGCGTTTCTGGCAACCACCTTGCTGATCAAGGAGGCCCCTCGCCTGGTTGCCGCCAAGGCCGCGTCAGAAGAAAAAGCGAAAGGCGGCTGGTCGCAGATTCCCGACAAGCGCCCCGTCGTCGCCATGCTGGCGACCGGCATGCTGTTGAGTTTCGCCACCATGTCGATCGAGCCGATCATCACGGTTTACGTCCAGCAGCTCATCGAAGATCAGAGTCGCGTCACGCTGGTCTCCGGCATCGTCATGTCGGCGGCAGCGCTTGGCGCCATCCTGTCGGCTTCGCGGCTCGGCAAGCTCGCCGACCGTATCGGCCACTGGAACGTCATCGTTGCCGCACTCGCAGTCTCGGGGCTACTGTTGATCCCGCAGGCCTTCGTCACGCAGGGCTGGCAGCTCGTCGGCCTGCGTTTCCTGATGGGCCTGGCGCTTGGCGGTCTTTTGCCCTGCATCACCAGCGTCATCCGCCACAATGTGCCGGACGGCGTCGGCGGCAATGTGCTGGGCTTATCGATCTCGGCGCAATATGTCGGGCAGGTCGCCGGGCCGCTGCTCGGCGGCTTCGTCGGCGGCCATTTCGGCATGCGCGCGGTGTTTCTCGGCACGTCCGTGCTGATGGCGGGCGGAGCGGCCTATAATTGGCTGGTGCAGTCACGCCGCGAACGCGACATGCTGGCGGAAGCCGGCAAATCCTGACACGGTTCGCAAGCACTATCTCAGGCGGTCGCCAGGAATCACGGAGGCGTGGAAATGAGCATGGCCGAACACACGGCAGGCAGCAGCATTCTTGTTTTTGCCGGCGGACTGTGCGGCGCAACCGGCGTGGCGCTTTCGGCGGCGGCGGCGCATCTCGGCGGCGCTTTCGTCGGTACGGCCGCGTCCTTCCTGCTCATGCATGCACCAGTCTTCCTTGCCGTCGGGCTGCTCGGTGGAAATAGCATCCTGCGAACCGGAAGCCTCATCCTTCTCATCGGGCTTCTGCTGTTCTCGGGAGATCTCCTCGCCCGGGACTTCCTTGGCTCGCGGCTGTTCCCGATGTCGGCGCCGATCGGCGGCACCGTGCTCATCGGCGGCTGGCTGGTGATGGCAGCCTCGGCGCTCGTACGCCCGCGCCCTTGACGCGGCAGCCACTGGCGGCTGCTGCTCTTCGCCAGCGGCCCTCGATCCACTGGCTCAGTCTTGCGGGCTCTGTCTTGCCAACTCAGTCTTGCCGACGTTCGGGCCGGAGTTGACCATCGCGCTTGGTCGCCTTGACTACACGCCGCCGTTCCGGCCGCTCAGTGGCCGGCGAAATGCCCCAATAATTGCGATAGATGTCTTCGAACAGATGGTTGATCGGGTGCATGACTTCATCTCCTCTTGCTTATTTGAATCGATCCAATCAGCAGGCACAAAAATACTTTGCAGATCAGCTCCGCTTGCGTCCCACCAGGAAACGCAGGTCGCGAATCCACGGACCGGTCCTGTCTCGCCGCTTCCGGGCCTCCGCGCTCGAACGGATGCTCCAGTCGTTCCGGTAAATGTCCTCGAACAGATAATTGACGGGGTGCATGGCACTCTCCTCTTGTATCGATCCAATCTGGGGACGAAAAACGCTCTTGGATCGATTCAAAGAATACGCGTCGCACCATAAATGTCAAGCAAAAATTTGAATCGATCCAACGAAAGTGGTAGGTAATCGGCGATACTGTTGGACCGGAGTCCCGGAGACAAACAAATGGCATCACTCACCGAAGGCAGCAGGAGGCCCATCCGGCTGGCGGACATCGCCAAAGCCGCGGGCGTATCACACGGCACCGCCTCCAATGTCTTCAGCCGTCCCGAAATCGTGCGTGAGGAAGTCCGCGCGCGCGTCAAGGCGGCGGCCGAGGCGCTGGGCTATGCCGGCCCCGATCCCAAGGGCCGCCTGCTGCGTGCCGGCAAGGTCAACGCGATCGGCGTCGCCACCACCGAGCCGCTGTCCTATTTCTTCGACGACCCTTTTGCCCGCGTGATGATGGCCGGCATTTCGGAGGCATGCGACGCCACCGGCGCTGGAATAGCCCTCGTGTCGGCCGGCAACGAGGAAAAACTTGCCTGGAACATCCAGAGCGCCCTGGTTGACGGCTTCATCCTGTTTTGCATCGAGGGCGGTCCGCGCCTCGTCGAGCTGACGCGCGAACGCAAGCTCCCCTTCGTCGCGCTCGAGCTCGGCTCGCAGGACGACACGGTCTCCGCGATCGGCGTCGACAATGTTGCCGGCGGCCGGCTCGCGGCGCGCCATCTGGCGGAACTTGGACATCGCCGCTTCGCCGTGCTGTCGCTGGCCTTCGCCGACGACAGCACCGGTCTTGTCTCGCCCGAGCGGGTCCGGACGGCGGTCTATACGGGAACCCGTGACCGCCTCCTCGGCTATCTCGAAGAGCTTTCCCGGTTCGGTGTCGATACCGCCAAAGTGCCGGTCTACGAGACTGAAAACGACGAGGCCAGCACAAAGGCCGGCCTCGAAACCATCTTCGCCTCGGCAGAACCGCCGACCGCCATCCTGGCGATGTCGGACCGGGTCGCGATGGAAGCGTTGGAATGGCTCAACGCGCGGGGCATTGCGGTCCCTCGCGATGTTTCCGTCGTCGGCTTCGACGGCGTGCCTGAAGCCGCAATTTGCGATCCTCCACTTACCACCGTCGCCCAGCCGATCGCCGAGATCGGTCGCCGGGCGGCGCGAAGGATCCTCGACTTCGACGGCACGGTGCGGCGAGAAACGCTCGGCGTCGAACTTGTCGTCAGGGCGTCGTCCGGGCCGCCGCCAGGCACAGGTTGACTGGGCAGATCGGCTCCAAATCTTATCGATTGGCCGCCATGGGACCGATGCCAAAGGATGGACGGACAGGCGACGCCTCGTTGCGGACCGGCTTGCCCTTGCCGGACCAGCCGATAGCGGACAGCCATTCCAGATAGAAGGCGAGCGCGAACTGCATGGCGATGCCGGCGGCGAGCAGCAGACTGTCATAGGCAAAGCCGCCCGGGTTGATCAGCTTCATCACCTGTGCCGCCATGGCAATCACCGTGCCGGCAATGAAAACGGGCAGCGAGCGTTTGCCCAATATGGCGAGCGGATTGTCGCGGCCGGTGCGAAACAGGTTCGAGACGAAAGGCAAGGCGACGACCAGGTAGCTCATCGCCAGGATGTGCAGCAGCCGCGGCAAGGACAGGAACGTCTTGTCGAAACCGGTCAGCACCACCGGCAGGTCGAGCCACGACACATGCCCCCACAACGGGCTGTGCACCCAGACGAGCGCCGTCAGCACATAGGCGGCGGCCGCGCCGACCAGCCAGCGATTGACCGGGATGGTGCCGCCGCGCCGCACATGCAACACGCTGGCCATGCCGATATTGAACAGCAATTGCCATGACAGCGGATTGAGGAACCAGAAACCGGGCTCCGGGTAGTTCGGCGGCGCGATCTGGTAGATTCCGGCGATCAGCCAAAGGGCTGCGGATACGGCAAGCGCCGCCAGTGGCCTGTAGCTGATGAACAGCAGGAAGGCCGGCGCCATCAACAGCAGCGCCGCATAGACCGGCAGTATGTTGTTGTAACCGAGCTGATGGCCGAGCGTGACGATGCCGACCAGGACTTGTGGCGGGTTCCTGACGAGCGGCTCGATGTTGATCAGCGTCAGAAGGTCCGGCCGTTTCGCAAACACAGCCGCCGCGCAGAAAATGGCCATCACCACCATCGTCGTGACGATGTGGGTGACATAGAGCACGCCGGCGCGGCGCCACATTTTCAGCGTTGCAATCAGCCGGTTTCCCGGCTGGAATTTGGTGCCGTAGGCGAGAGCGACGGACATGCCGGAGATCAGCACGAAGGCCTCGGCCGCATCTGAAAACCCGAAATTCTTGTAGGTCAGGGTTTCGAACACGGTGCCCGGCACGTGGTCGACGAATATGGTCAGGAGGGCGAGAGCCCGGAACACATCAATACGCGTATCGCGTTCCGGCGAAACTGGCATGGTCATCGATAAAAGGCCTTAAAGCTGGTTGTTCATGCCCGGCAATGCGACCACCCCGGCGCACACTGCTTCGATCCCTCCCGCGGGGATTATATCGGCGAAGAAACGGACTGAAATGCGCCCGGTTCAATCAACTTTCGCGGAGCTTGAAAATATTCCGTTTTGAAGCCGGCAAATTAACGAAAGTAACGCGAAATCAAAAGGATGTGACTATGGCCGAGGAAAGCCTCGAAGACGGTATTTTGCAGGAGAATTCAGGCTTTTTCTACCGGCTCCGTCGACCCGCCAATTTACCCGGTGACTGGCTGTTCCTGTTGCATGGATCGGGTGTCGACGAGACGACCTTGCTGCCGTTTGGTCGGCAAATCGCGCCGCACGCGGCGCTGGTTACGGTCCGTGGCCGCATCCCTCAGGAGGACGGTTTCCGCTGGTTCACGCGAATCACCCCGACGCGATTCGAGCAGGCAAGTATCCGCGCGGAGGCAGATGCGTTTGCAGGCTTCGTCGCCGGCGTCGCGAAGCGCCACAGCCTCGATCTCCGCCGCGCGACCTTTCTCGGCTATTCGAACGGCGCCAATCTGGTTTCAAGCGTCATGCTGCTGCATCCTGGCCTCATCGAGCGCGCTGCATTGCTGCGTCCGATGCCGGTGCTCGACGAGGTGCCGCCGGCCGACCTGTCGAAGGCGCGGGCTCTGATCATCGCCGGCGCCGCCGACCTGATCTACGCGCCCTTCGCACCGGCGCTGGTCGCGCTGCTCAGTTCGCGTGGCGCCAAGGTGGAGGCCCACACCATTGCCTCAGGCCACGAAATCGGCGATCCGGATGCTGAAATCGTCAGGCAGTGGCTGGCGGGTCAGGCAACTGCTGAACGAGCGGATTGAGCGCACGCACAACGCGGGCCCGACCATCGAATGTCAGTGTGCGGCGGGCTGGAACAGCTCGATCACATTGCCGGACGGGTCTTCGAGCAGGGTCTGCGAGCCGCCGACGCCGTTGATGATATCGTTGCAGAAGGCGAGCCCGGCGCCCTTCAGGCGCGCAACCTCTTGCTTCAGATCCGGCACCACCAGCAGGATGCGGTTCCACCCTCCCGGCACCGGCCGGCGGCCATCCGGCATCGCCCGTGCGCCCGAGCTCTCCGGCCCGCTCAGCAGAAGCCGCAGATCGCCGTGCGTGACCGAGCAGAAAGCCGGCCGCGCATCCCGTTCAATGGCAAAGCCCAGATGCTTCACGTAGAAATCGATGGAAGCAGCGACATCGTCGACAATATAGCGAACACTGACGGGCGTCATGATCAGGGACCTTCCGTTTGAGTAGAACGTTTTATCAAAGGCTGCTCATCATCGGCAACGCCCCGGCGGCACTACGACGCCGCCGACACACTATGACCGTTGGTTCGCCAGGGAAGCAGGGCAAGCAGACCAGCACTGCCGACCACGGCGAAGACAGCGCCGTAGATGAACACCGCCTCATGGCTTACACGATCCCAGAGCTGTCCGGCGACAACGCTTGCCGCGAGTTCCAGCAGGCCGACCGTGGTGCTGTACCAGCCGATGCCGCTGGCACGCAGCTCTTGCGGCACGAAGTCCGAGGCGAATGCCTTGCCGACTGAGCGGAAGATGCCTTGATAGAACCCGTAGAAGGCAAAAAGCAGCCCGATCAGATAGATGTTCCGGGTCAAGGCGAAGCCGAGATAGGCGATCAGGAAGATGACGAAGGACGACAGTAACACGCCCTTGCGGCCGAAGCGGTCCGATAGAAAGCCGGCCGGGTAGGAAGTCAGCGCCGCAACGAGATTGAAGCCTGCGTAGATAAGAATGGTTGCCTCCAAAGAGGCACCGATATCCTGTGTTTGCAGAATCAGAAATGCATTGCTCGAATTGCCGATGCCGAAGAGAGCTGTCACCAAGAGATAGGTCCAGTAGGCTTTGGGAAACTGCCGCAGATTGACGTCGATCTTGGCCTTTGCGGCTACGGCCAGTGGCTGCTCGTGCACCAACACCACCATGAGGAAGGCGAGGAGACCGGGAATGAGCGCGAGATAGAAGATCCAGCGGATATCGACTTTGAGCGCGATGAGAAGCAGCACCGCGAGCAGTGGCCCCAGAAACGCTCCCAGATTATCGCCAATGCCTTCGAGGCCGAATGCTTTGCCTCGGTGCTCCTCGGCCACGGACGAAGCAAGGAGCGCGTCGCGCGGAGCGGATCGGAAGCCTGCACCGAGCCGATCCACAAACCGCGCGCCCAGGACCATCGGCCACACCGTGGCCATGCCGATCAGCGGTTTGGCGATAGAGGCCAGAAAATAGCCAATGAGGGCTATCGGTTTCCGCTTCTGAAACCTGTCCGAGAGCCAGCCCGAAAAACCTTGCACGATGTTCTGCGTCGCCTGGGCGATTCCGTCGACCAGACCGACGACGCTCCCGCTTGCGTGCAGAGTCTGTGTTAGGAAGATCGGCAGGATCGGATAAAGCATCTCTGTCGAAATGTCGGCAAACAGGCTCGCCAGCGCCAGAAGCACCGTGTTTCGGGAAATCCAGGCGAAGGTTTTCCTTGGCGCTGCCCCAGTCATTGCTTTGCCCTGTTCGGCAATCCGTTTGGCTGAAACGCAACGGCTACCATGTCGGTTGCAATGCGCCACTGCTGAGTGTCCTGCCCCCATCCGAAGGTCCGCGCAGCAAAACCGATGCCCACTTTTCGCTGACGCGGTCCTTCGATTCGGGATCATCGTCTACGCCCGCCCCATCCTGTTCCAGGCATCCAGCCCGGCGATCTTGTAGGCTTCGGCCAGCGTCGGATAGTTGAAGGTGTTGTTGACGAAAAAGTCGACAGTGCCGCCGAGATTGATGACCGCCTGGCCAATGTGGATGAGTTCGGTCGCGCCCTCGCCGACAATATGGGCGCCGAGCAGACGGCGTGTTTCTATCGAGAACAAAAGCTTCAGGAAGCCAGTGTTGACGCCCATGATGTGGCCGCGCGATGTCTCGCGAAACCGCGCCACGCCGACCTCATAGGCGGCACCACTCTCGCGCACCTGCTCCTCGGACTGGCCGACGGTGGAGATTTCCGGCACGGCGTAGATGCCGTAAGGAAAGGTCTCGGGCGGCGGCGGCAAGGGCACGCCGAACGCGTGGCAGGCAGCCACCCTGCCCTGCTCCATCGAGGTCGAGGCCAAGCTCGGAAAGCCGATGACGTCACCGGCGGCATAGATGTTCGGCGCGCTGGTCTGGAAGGTCTGCGGATCGACCTTGATGCGGCCTCGGGAATCGGCTTCGATGCCGACCGCTTCCAACCCCAGGCTGCCGACATTGCCGGTACGCCCTGCAGCATAAAGCACGATCTCGGAACGTATGGTGCGGCCGTCGGCCAGCGTCACCTCGGCGTAATCGGGTTTCGAGGCGATCTCCTTGACGGCACTGCCCAATCGAATCGTCATGCCGCGGTCGCGCATCTGATGGATGAAGTCATCGACGATCTCGCGGTCGACGAAATCCAACATGGTGTTGCGGGGCTCTACCAGCGTGACCGGCACGTCGAGCGCCGAAAAAATCGTCGCATATTCGACGCCGATAACGCCGGCGCCGATCACCGTCAGCGTGCGCGGCAGGCGGTCGAGTTCCAGCATCTCATCGCTGTCAAAGACACGTGTCTTGTCGAAGGGCACGTCGCGCGGCCGGTGCGGCCGGGTGCCGACCGCGATCAGCGCATGGGCAAAGCCAACCTCGCTGTAGTCGCCGGTGTCGGTGGTCAGGCTGACCTTGTTGGGGCCGAGGAATTTTACCGCGGCGCGCGCGCTCTTGACCGTGTTGCGCATGAACTGGTGCTGCAGCACCTCGACCTCATGGTCGAGCGTCTTGTGCAGGCGCTCGACCAAATCGCCGACCGAAATGTCCTGCTTCACACGGTAGCCGCGTCCATAAAAGCCGCGCTCACGCCAGCCTGAGAGGTTGAGCACCGTCTCGCGCAACGTCTTCGACGGGATGGTGCCGGTATGCACCGACACGCCGCCGAGGCGCCGGCCCCTATCGACCACCAGCACCGACTTGCCGAGCTTGGCCGACTGCACCGCAGCGCGGCGCCCGGAAGGGCCGCTGCCGATGACCAGCATGTCGTAGTCCATGTCGCCCCGTCCCCTCGGCTCGGCACCTTTTGTTGCGCCGCAACAAGCTAACGCTATCCGCGCCATGAATTCAACAAGTCAGACGGCACCAGGCACTCCGTCACTATCTACGCGGCGGCAAAAGGCTCGATCTTGATTCCGCCGCGAACCTTCACCATTTCACCGAGAGGCGGCCCCGTGCATTAACCCGGGTTCGATTACGAGGAAATGACATGAACGCTCGCGTTCTCGACGGCGAAATCATCACCAGCAGGCTCGAAGATGTCCGCGCCTATGACGGCGTGCGCACGCGGCGCATTCTCGCCTTCGTCATCGATTATTTCATCGTGGCGCTGCTCACCATTCCTTTCGCGATCCTGGTGTTCCTGTTCGGGCTGTTGACGCTTGGCCTCGGCTGGATGCTGTTTTCCATTCTCGTGCCGACCGTCGCCATCCTCTACATCTGGAACACGCTCGGCAGTAGAGACCAGGCCACAACCGGCATGAAGATGATGGGCATCCGGCTCGACCGGCTCGACGGCAGCCGCATCGACGGGCTGACCGCCGTCGTGCATTCGGTGCTGTTCTGGGCGGGCAATGTCATCCTTTCGCCGCTGGTCCTGCTGGTGAGCCTGTTTTCCGACCGCAAGCGCACGCTGCACGACCTGTTGCTCGGCACGGTCGTCAGCCGCAGCGGCCGCTGAGCGGCTTTGAAGCGCGGCCGCAGCCTTTGCGCACAAAAGTGAAGACGTCCAATCACCCAGGCCTTCACAATCCTGTTGAATTTTTCGGCATCCGCGCCAAAGGTAGAGCGATTCGCAGGAGTGTTTCCAAGGCTCGATGACGCAGCACCCGACCCAGTCGCCACAGTTCTTTCTGACCGCGCCCTCGCCATGTCCCTATCTCGAGGGCCAGTTCGAGCGCAAGGTGTTCACACACCTGGTCGGCGACAAGGCCCCCGAGATGAACGATCTGTTGACGCAAGGCGGTTTCAGGCGGTCGCAGAACATCGCCTACAGGCCGGCTTGTGAGACCTGCCGCGCCTGCGTGTCGGTGCGTATCCTGGCGCAGGAATTCACCGCCAGCCGCAACATGAAACGGGTCATACAGCATAATTCGGATCTGGTCGGCGCCATGCACGACGCCGAACCCTCCACCGAGCAGTATTCGCTGTTCCGCAGCTATCTCGACGCCCGCCACCGCCGTGGCGGCATGTCCGACATGACCGTGCTCGACTACGCCATGATGATCGAGGATACCCATGTCGACACCAAGGTCATCGAATACCGCCGCCGCGGGCCCGACAGTTTCATCACCGGCAAGGGCCAGGGTGAACTGATCGCCGTGGCGCTCACCGATAAGATGGCCGATGGCCTGTCGATGGTCTATTCCTACTTCAACCCGGACTTCGTGGACCGTTCGCTCGGCACCTTCATGATCCTCGACCACATCGCCCGCGCCAGGGCGATGGGCCTGCCCCATGTCTACCTGGGCTACTGGGTCAACGGCTCGCGCAAGATGAATTATAAGATGCGCTTCCAGCCGCAGGAGCATCTCGGCCCGAAAGGCTGGGAACGCTACAATCACGAAGCGGTTTCGCGCTGATTTCCGCTTTCGGTATTCACTCTTAGATTGTTTCGAGGAGGATGCCGCTGGGCTTCCGGCCGATCGGCTGGAAGACCGGGCGGGTCAAATTTTGCGCCTCCAAGCTCATCGCGAGAATTGCGGCATGTCTTCCCACAACGACCACCAGAAAGGCCTTCTGATCACCGCCATCGGGGGGTTGACGCTGACTGTCGACATTCCGCTGATCCGGCTCGCCGACGGCGAGGCATGGACGATCCTGCTGTTGCGCACCGGCACAACCTTCGTCGCAACCCTCATTATCTGGGCGGTCTGGCGGTCGCTGAGCACAAACGCACCGCAGCTTATCCCGGGCTGGTCGGGGCTTGTCGTTGCCGCCCTCTACGGGCTCGGCTCGATCGCCTTTATTACCGGCGTCTACAACACCTCGACCGCAAACCTCGTTTTCATCCTGGCCTTCACCACCATGTTCGCGGCCCTTTTGTCGTGGCTGTTCCTGAAGGAGAGGCCACGGCCACTGACGCTTGCAGCGCTGGCATTGATGATCGCCGGCGTCGTGATCATCGTCGGCGATTCCGTCGGAACCGGGCATCTCTTCGGCGACCTGATGGCGCTATGCTCGGCCTTTATGATCGCCGCGGCCATCACCATCTCTCGCGCGAGCGGCAAGGATATGGGTTTCACCGCGCTGATCGGAGTCGTCCTGCCGCTTGCCGTCGCCGCCCTCATGGTCTCCAAGGTTGGTTTCCAGGTCAGCGCACCGTGGTGGATCGTCTTCAACGGCGCCGTCATCATGCCGATCTCGTTCTTCTGCCTCGCCAACGGGCCTAAATACATTTCCGGGCCGGAAGTGGCGATGTTTTATCTGCTCGAAACCGTGCTGGCGCCGGTCTGGGTGTGGATGATCTTCGCCGAAACGCCGTCGCGCAACAGCCTTATCGGTGGCGCGATCCTCATCGTCACTTTGATCGGCCATTCGCTCTGGCAGCTGCACGAGGGGCGCAAGCGCCGCGCCACGCTCGCCGTCAGTCACCCGGCCTGATTCTTTTTCGCGGCGGCGCGGTCGGCGACAATTTCGATCTGCGGCGGTGCGTCATCCTGCTCCGTCGGTTCGGCGGCAGCGAGTTCATCGGTCAGTTCCACCTCGCGCAGCCATTCGCGCCAGATCGCGACCAGCAGGGCCATCAGCACCGGGCCGATGAACAGGCCGAGAAAACCCATCGTTTTGACGCCGCCGATCAGGCCGAAAAAAGTCGGCAGGAAGGGCAGCTTTATCGGGCCACCGACCAGCTTCGGGCGCAATGTCTTGTCGACGATGAAGAGTTCGACCGCGCCCCAGATGAACAGCGCCAGGCCGGCCATCGGCGAGCCGCTGGCGGCGAGATAGATCGAGACCAGCGTAAAGGACAGCGGCGCGCCGCCGGGAATCAGCGCCATGATGCCGGTCAGCGCGCCGAGCGTCACCGGCGACGGCACGCCGGCCAGCCAGTAAGCGATGCCCAGCACCAGTCCTTCGCCGATGGCGATAACGGTCATGCCGGTCACCGTCGACGAGATCGTCGCCGGCACCACGCGTGAGATCCGTTCCCATCTGGCCGGCAGGATGCGTTCGCCGAGGCGGTCGACCTGCCCGGCGAAATGCTCGCCGTCGCGATAGGCAAAGAACAGCGCGATCATCATGAACAGCAGCGTCAGCAAAAGGCCGAAAGCGCTGCCGCCGGCGGCAAGCACGCCGCGATAGATGCTGCCGATATTGGCACCGCTGATCAGCTGGATCAGTTCGCCGATACCGCCGGGATGGCCGAGATTGACCGTCCACTGCTCGTTCAGCCATTCGCCCACTACAGGCAGCGTGGCGATCCAGTGCGGCGTCGGCGCGCCGTAGCGGTTGGTCTCGATCGCCCAGCCGACCCATTCGCGCACCTCGTTGATGGCGTAGGTGCCGGCAAGCGCGATCGGCACTACCAGGAAGGTCAGGATGAAAAGGATCGCAAGCGTCGCGGCGATCGTGCGGTTGCCGCCGACGCCGGCGAGCAGCCGCCGATAGAGCGGCCAGCTGGCGAAAGCGATCACCAGGGCGGCAAGGACCGGGAACAGGAAGCCGTGGAAGAAATAGACGCCGGCGGCGACGATCAGCACCAGGAGCCAGCGCGCCGCCGACAGCGGCGGAATGACGGCGGCCCTGAGCGGCGTCGACAGGCCGAACAGGCGCTGCTGCCGCTCCGGTTTCTGGATTCTGGCTTCTTTCAAGCGCCCAACTCTCCCTGGCCCATCCCATCGCTTATGCACTGATATAGTGCAGCAATCGTGACGACATTCCAAATGGTGACAGGGAAGCTGCTGATCTCCCCCCTCGTGGGGGGATGGCCGGCAGGCCAGAGGGGGTTGCCGCGCGTGAAGCGCCAGCTGCCTCCGTTGGCGATGGGGGTCGCGTCAGGACGTGCCGACCCCCTCTGTCGCCTTCGGCAACATCTCCCCCTCAAGGGGGGAGATTGCAGCCTCACCCGAACTTGCCAGTCCTCGGGAACCCCTTCGGCACCATGCGGCCGGCCGAGGCGCGGGCGCCGATCCATTCGGCAAGCTCGTCACGCGATTTGGTGAAGATGCGGTCTGCCGAATCCTGCCAGGATAGGCCGCTTGCGAACGTGAAGGTCTTGAGGTCGAGGACGCCGCCATCTTTGTATTTCTGCAGGCGCACGCCCTTGCCGCGCCCCATCTCCGGTATCTCGGCCAGCGGGAACACCAGCATCTTCCGGTTCTCGCCGATGATGGCGAGATGGTCGCCGGTGACGATCACGCAGCGCTGGGCCTCGTCGGGCGCCTTGACGTTCATCACCTGCTTGCCCTTGCGGGTGTTGGCCACGACCTCCTCTTCCGGCACGATGAAACCGTTGCCGTCATGCGAAACCAGCAGCAGCTTGCGCTTGGGGTCATGGACGAAGGCGGTGACGATGTCCTGGTCATTGTCCATGTCGACGATGATGCGGATCGGCTCGCCATGGCCGCGCCCACCCGGCAGCCGGTCGGCGCCGATCGTGTAGAACTTGCCGCCGGTGGTGAAGACCAGCACCTTGTCGGTCGTCTGGGCGTGGAAGGCGAGCTTGAGGCTGTCGCCTTCCTTGAAGGTCAGAGTCGAATGGTCGGTCAGATGACCTTTCATGGCCCTCAGCCAGCCCTTTTCCGAAACGACGACGGTGACCGGCTCGCGCTCGATCATGGCATGGGCGATATCGGTCAGGTCATGTTCGGGTGCATCTGCGAACTCGGTCCGGCGCTTGCCGATCTCGGTCTCGGGCCCGTATTTCTGGCGAACGTTGGCGACTTCCCACTTGATCGTCGCCCACTGTTTGGCATCGGATGCGAGCAGCGCCTCGATTTGCTTCTTCTCGCCGCTCAGGCCGTTGAATTCCTCGCGGATCTCGAATTCCTCGAGCTTGCGCAGCGCCCTCAGCCGCATATTGAGGATGGCCTCGGCCTGGGTGTCGGTGAGCGACCAGCGGGCCATCATCACTTGCTTGGGCTCGTCCTCCTCGCGGATGATCCTGATCACCTCGTCGATGTTGAGGTAGGCGATCAGGTAGCCGGCGAGGATCTCCAGCCGCCTCTCGATTTCGCCGAGGCGGTGCTTGGAGCGGCGGATCAAGACGTCGCGGCGGTGCTCCAGCCACTCCTTGAGCACGCCCTTCAGCGACAGCACGTTCGGCACCTTGCCGCGCGACAGCACGTTCATGTTGAGCGGAAAGCGGCTTTCGAGCTCGGTCAGCTTGAACAGCGATTCCATCATGATGCCGGGATCGACCGAGCGGCTCTTCGGCACCAGTACGACGCGGATGTCCTCGGCGCTCTCGTCGCGGACATCCTCGAGCAGCGGCAGCTTGCGCGCCATCAAAAGCTCGGCGATCTTCTCGATCAGCCTGGCCTTCTGGACGCCGTAGGGGATTTCGGTGACGACAATGTTCCAGGTGCCTCTGCCCTGGTCCTCCTGGCTCCATTTCGCTCTGACGCGAAAGCCGCCGCGGCCGGTCTCATAGGCATCGAGGATCGAGGCACGGCTGTCGACGATGATGCCGCCGGTCGGAAAATCCGGCCCCTGCACGAAGTCCATCAGCTTGGTGACGGGCGCATCCGGATGATCGATCAGGTGAAGCGCGGCGTCGCAAAGCTCGGCGGCATTGTGCGGCGGGATCGAGGTCGCCATGCCGACGGCGATACCGGACGAGCCGTTGGCAAGCAGGTTCGGGAAGGCGCCGGGCAGCACGGCCGGCTCCTCGTCTTCCTCGTTGTAGGTCGGGCGGAAATCGACGGCGTCCTCGGTGATGCCTTCCAGCAGCAGCGTCGACACTTCCGTCATGCGCGCTTCGGTGTAGCGCATGGCGGCGGCATTATCGCCGTCGATATTGCCGAAATTGCCTTGCCCGTCGACCAGCGGATAGCGCATCGAAAAATCCTGCGCCAACCGCACCAGTGCGTCATAAATCGATTGGTCGCCGTGCGGATGGAATTTGCCCATCACCTCGCCGACGATGCGGGCGCATTTGGCAAAGCCCTGGTCGGGGTTGAGCCGCAACAGGCGCATGGAATGCATGATGCGGCGATGCACCGGCTTCAGTCCGTCGCGCACGTCGGGCAGCGCCCGGTGCATGATGGTCGACAGCGCGTAGGCGAGATAGCGCTCTTCCAGCGCCTTCTTCAGATCGACCGGCTCGATATTGTCGCCGCCGCCAGTTTCAGGCGGCAAAAGCCTTTTTCCCATCGGCTGGCACTAGCCGAGCGGGTGATTCGCGGCAAGAGGCGCCAGCATACGTCCTCCTATGCAACAGGAATTGGAAGCGTCGCGACGCCGGCCAACATCAATCCGTCTGCTTCTATCGCAAGCCTGATGGATCGGGTTTGCCTTTGGCCGCTATTTTCGACCATTGTGCCGAGGCCCGCCTTTTTCCGGTCCAGTTCGTCGCTGAATGGTGACGACGCGAAGAAAAGAATTTCAGGACACTCTCAGGGGAGCTCTCGATGACGATCAGAAACTCGACACTTAAAAGACTGGCTTTTTCGACCTTTTTGCTGACGCTGCCGCTGAATGCGGCCTTCGCGCAGGATACCGCGGTCGCCGACCGACTGAAGGCTGCCCTCGCCGCCCAGGGCGTCGACCTCTCCTGGACCGGAGTAACCGGCGACACCTCGAGCATGGTTCTGCAAGGCGTAGCGGTCAAACCGGCGGCCGAAAAGGAGGCGCTCAAGATCGGTGACGTCAAGCTCGAAGGCGTGACCGAAGCCAATGGCGGCTATCAAATCGCGACCGTATCGACTTCGCCGTTCGAACACAGCGAGGATGGCGTCACGCTCAATCTCAGCCCCTTCGTCATCCACGACATGACGGTGCCGGCCGAAGGTGCAAGCGGTCCGCTGGGCTCGCTGATGATGTACAAATCGGCCGAGCTCGACAACATGACGGTCAAGGTTGCCGACAAGACCGCGTTCTCGATGGACGGGCTTGCCATCGCAATCACGCCGCCGGCCGACGGCAAGGCCATGGAGTTTTCCGGCACCACGGAAAAATTCACTGCCGACCTGACGCTGGTCGAAGATCCGAAGTCCAAGGAAGTCATCAACGCGCTCGGCTACCAGAACATCTCAGGCAATCTTGAGATGGAAGGTACCTGGCAGCCTACCGACGGCAGGATGGACTTGTCGAAATATGAAATTTCGGTCGACAATGCCGGCACGTTCGGCATGACTTTCAATCTCGGCGGCTACACGCTGGACGTCATCAAGTCACTGCAGGAGATGCAAAAGAAGATGGCAGCGCAACCCGAAGGCGCCGACAATTCGGCGCAAGGCATGGCCATGCTCGGGCTGCTGCAGCAGCTTTCGTTCAACAGCGCCTCGATCCGCTTCGATGACGATTCGCTGACCAAAAAGGTGCTGGATTATGCCGGCAAGCAGCAGGGCATGTCCGGCAAGGACATCGCCAACCAGGCCAAGGCGATCGTGCCATTCGGCATGGCGCAGCTCAACAATCCGGAACTGACGGCGCAGGTTTCGGCCGCGGTCAACAAATTCCTCGACGACCCGCAAAGCATCGAGGTCTCGGCCGAGCCGCCGGCAGCGGTGCCGTTCGCGCTGATCATGGCGGGCGCCATGTCCAACCCACTCGACCTGCCGAAAACGCTGGGCGTGACGGTTACGGCGAACGAAGACTGATCGATACAGCCTTCAAGCAAAAAGCCCGGCAGTGATGCCGGGCTTTTTTATGAATCCACAGAACCGGTTCAGAGCGTTTCCTAAACCTCTTTCTTCGCCGCCACGACGCGCAGTGACAATTCGCGAAGTTGCTGCGGGCTGGCTTCCGACGGCGCGTTCATCAACAGGTCGTAGGCCTGCTGGTTCATCGGGAACATCGTCACTTCGCGGAGGTTCCTGGCGCCGACCAGAAGCATGACGACGCGGTCGATGCCGGCCGCCATGCCGCCATGCGGCGGCGCGCCATACTGGAAGGCACGGTAGAGGCCACCGAAGCGCTCCTCGACGGTTGCGCGGTCCAAGCCAACAGTCTCGAATGCCTTGACCATCGTTTCGGGCAGATGGTTGCGAATGCCGCCCGAAGCGATCTCGAAACCGTTGCAGACCATATCGTACTGGAACGCCTTGATGCCGAGCAGATCCTCGCCGTTAAGCGCATCGATGCCACCCTGCGGCATCGAGAACGGATTGTGCGCGAAGTCGATCTTCTTCTCCTCCTCGTTCCATTCGAAGAACGGGAAATCGACGATCCAGCACAGTTCGAAGCGGTCGCGGTCGACAAGGTTGAGCTCCTCGCCGGCGCGGGTGCGCGCCGCTCCCGCGAAGGAGACGAACTTCTTCGGGTCGCCGGCGACGAAGAAGGCGGCATCGCCATCGGCAAGGCCGAGTTGCAGGCGGATAGCCTCGGTGCGCTCCTCGCCGATGTTCTTGGCCAGCGGCCCGGCGCCTTCGAGCTTGTCGCCCTCTTTGCGCCAGAAGATATAGCCGAGGCCGGGCTGGCCCTCGCCTTGCGCCCATGAGTTCATGCGGTCGCAAAAGGCGCGCGAACCGCCGGTTTTCGCCGGAATGGCCCAGACCTCGGCCTTCGCATCGTTGGCAAGGATGTCGGCGAACACTTTGAAGCCGGAATCGCGGAAATGGTCGGACACGGCCTGCATTTCGATGGGGTTGCGCAGGTCCGGCTTGTCGGTGCCGTATTTGCGCATGGCGACGTCGTAGGCGATGCGCGGAAACTTCTGCGTCACCGGCTTGCCGGCGGCAAAGGTCTCGAAAACGCCTCGCATGACCGGCTCCATGGTGTTGAACACGTCCTCCTGCTCGACGAAGCTCATCTCCACGTCGAGCTGGTAGAATTCACCCGGCAGGCGGTCGGCGCGCGGATCCTCGTCGCGGAAGCACGGCGCGATCTGGAAGTAGCGGTCGAAGCCAGACACCATGATCAGCTGCTTGTACTGCTGCGGCGCCTGCGGCAGCGCGTAGAAATTGCCGGGATGGATACGCGACGGCACCAGGAAGTCGCGCGCCCCTTCGGGCGACGAGGCGGTCAGGATCGGCGTCGAGAATTCGGTGAAGCCGACCTCGCCCATCAGCTTGCGCATCTCGGCGATGATTTTCGTCCGCGCCACGATATTCTTGTGCAGCGTGTCGCGGCGCAGGTCGAGGAAGCGGTATTTGAGGCGGATATCCTCCGGATAATCTGGCTCGCCGAACACCGGCAGCGGCAATTCCTTGGCCGCCGACAGCACGTCGATCTCGCGCGCGAAAATCTCGATCTCGCCGGTCGGCAAATTGGGGTTCACCGTGTCGGCGAGGCGCGCCTTGACCTCGCCGTCGACGCGGACGACCCATTCGCCACGCAGCGTCTCGGCGATCTTGAAGGCAGGCGAATCCGGATCGGCGACGATCTGGGTCAGGCCGTAATGGTCGCGCAAATCGATGAACAGCAGGCCGCCATGGTCGCGCACGCGATGCACCCAACCCGACAGGCGAACGGTCGAGCCGACATCGACCTTCCTCAATTGGGCACAGGTATGGCTGCGGTAACGATGCATTGTCATTCTTAAAGTCCGGGTGCTGGGTTGTGGCCGAGGCATGATGGCCCGGCCCGAAAATTTGCGCGAAAAGCACATGAGAGGGTGCATTTGTCAAGGCAAGCGGCGCCGGCACGAGTTCGCGTTTCTTCCCGCCCCTGTCCCGCCGGCATCAATTCATGCGAGAGGCGTTAATCTGAGTCTGCTGCTCTGTGCCGGCAGTTCAACTAATGCACCTCATCCCTTGACCCCGCCTGCGGTGAGGCCGGAGATGATCTTGCGCTGGAAGATCAGGACAAGGATGACGAGCGGCACGGTGACGATCACCGATGCGGCCATGATGTTGCCCCACGGGATCTCGAACTGCGAGCTGCCGGAGAGCAGCGCGATCGCGACCGGCACAGTTCGCTGCTCGTTGTTGGAGGTAAACGTCAGAGCGAACAGGAACTCGTTCCACGCACCGATGAAGGCGAGAAGCCCGGTGGTCGCCAGCGCCGGCCACATCAGCGGCAGGAAGACGCGGCTCATGATGATCCAGGGCGTAGCACCGTCGAGGATCGCCGCTTCCTCCATCTCGATCGGCAGGTCGCGAACGAAGGCGGTGAGCACCCAGACGGTGAACGGCAAGGTGAAGATCATGTAGGAGAAGATCAGCGCGAACGGCGAATTGTAGAGGCCGAAGGCCCGGATCAGCTCGAAAAGCCCGGCAAGCACCGCCAATTGCGGGAACATCGAGACGGACAGGATAATGAGGAGCAGAGCCGAGCGACCGCGGAAGCGGATGCGTGCTAGCGCATAGGCGGCGGTGACGCCGAGGAACAGCGAAATGGCGACAACGACGCTCGAGATGAACAGCGAGTTCACGAGGTTGCGCAGGAAGGTCCCCTCGGTGAAAACGGTCCTGTAATTGCTGAAGCTAATCGTCTTCGGCCAGTAGTCGATCTGGAAGAGTGCCGTCCCCGATTTCAGGCTGGTGATGATAGCGTAGTAGAACGGGAACACCGCGACGATGACTATGACGGCGACGAGGAGGTAGAAAGCGGTGCGCTTGACGATCCACATGATCAGTAGTCCAACATGATCAGTAGTCCCCATATCATCAGTAATCCTTGTCCAGCCTTATCCGGCCGAGCCAGAGAACGAGCATGGTCAGCAGAGCGAGGATGAGGAAGAGCAGCGTCGATGCAGCGGAACCGTAGGCGAACTTGTCGAACTCAAACAGGCTCTCGCGGGCAAACACCGACATCGACTTGGTGTGTATGTTGTTTGGCGTGAGCACGTAGATCAGGTCGAAGATGCGCAGCGCATCGAGACCGCGGAAGATCATGGCTACCATCAACGCCGGTCGGATGAGCGGCAAAGTGATCTTCCAGAACACTTTCCACGGGCTGACGCCGTCGAGTTTGGCGACCTCGTAGATTTCTTGCGGAAGCATCTGAAGGCCGGCGAGAATGAGAAGCGCCATGAACGGGGTCGCCTTCCAGACGTCGACAACGAGGATGGCGACCATCGCCGTGTCGGCGCTGGCCGTCCAGGCGATCTTGGTGCTGATCAGGCCGAGCTTGAGAAGGACGTCGTTGATGATGCCGAACTGATCGTTGAGCATCCACTGCCACATTTTCGCTGAGACGATCGTCGGGATCGCCCAAGGGATTAGAATCGCGGCGCGCACGACGCCGCGGCCGCGAAATTGGGTGTTGAGCACCAGCGCGACGATCATGCCGAGCACTGTCTCGCAGGTGACCGAAATCACCGCGAAGCGCACCGTGTTCCAGACAGCGCGCCACCAGACCGGGTCGACGAACAGCCCGTCATAAATGACCCGGCCGCTCGGCATTTGCAGGACCGAGAAATAGTTGGCGAAGCCAATCCAGCGACGGGCTTCGAGGTCGGCGAGCGAGGCATCGGTGAAGCCGAAATAGATCGTGCGCATCAAGGGCCAGCCGGCAACGGCGGCGAGTACGATGAGCATCGGGGCAAGCAACAGCCATGCCGATCGCGTGCGCTGACGCGCCAGCAGTGAGCCTCGGCGCGGTGAGATCACCAGGCGGCGCCCTTGAGCCTGGTCAAGGAGAACTCGAGATCGGCAAGGTTGTCGGCGGCCGCGCCCTCGCCGGACATGGTGTTGTGGACGGCGGTCCAGAACTCGCTCGATACCTCGTTGTACCTGCTCTTGGCCTGGGCCGAGGGACGCGGCACCGCGTTGAGGACGACTTCCTTCCAGCGCGGAATGACCGGCTGCGCGCTGGCGATGTCGGCATCGTCGTAGAGCGCCTGGATGGTCGGCAGATATGCCCCCTTCAAGGCGCGGTACTTCTGCATCTGAGGCGAGGCGATCCATTTGACCAGCTCGATTGCTGCGTCCGGGTTCTTCGAATATTTGGAAACCGCGAGATTCCAGCCGCCGAGCGTTGCTGCCGGGCGGGCGCCCTCACCCGACCCCGGCGGCAGCGTCGTCACCTCGAACTTGCCTTTGATGGGGGAGCTTTCGCTGTTGCCAAGCGCGTAGGCGTAGGGCCAGTTGCGCATGAAGACGGCGTTACCGGTCTGCCAGACACCGCGCGACTCTTCTTCCTGATAGGCCAGAACGCCGGGAGGCGAGATCGTTCCCACCCAGCCCCTCGCCATTTCGAGGGCAGCGGCTGCTTGCGGGTTGTTGATGGAGATCGTGCCGTCCGGCTCGATGATCTGGCCGCCGCCGTTCGACTTCACCCATTCGAGTGCATCGCAGGTCAGCCCCTCATAAGCGTTGCCCTGGAAGACGAAGCCCCACATGTCCTTGTTGCCGGCCTCGCGCTCCTTGTCCATGACCAGCTTGGCGGTGTCGGCAAGTTCGGTCCAGTTGGTTGGGACCTTGGCGCCGTATTTGTCGAGGAGGTCCTTGCGGTAATAGAGCGCCGGCGCATCGGTGAATATAGGCAAGGCGACGAGTTTGCCATCGACGGTCTGCGATCGGATGATCGATGGGAAATGGGCGCCAACGACATCCTTGGTCGCCTCGGTCAGGTCAACGAGCTGTTTTGCGAGCTGCGGGGCCCAGATGACGTCCGTCTGATAGACGTCGACGTCGCTGCTCCCGGCGGCGAGCCAGAGCCTGTATTGGCCGAACTGGTCCGTCCCTGAGGGCGGCACCGGAACGACGGTAACCTTGTTGCCGGTCTTCTTCTCGTATTGATCGAGTATCTCGCGAAGGATTCTCTGGCCGTTACCGGTATCGCCCGAAACAATAGCGAGGTCGACGGCCCGCGCCGGGCCGGCCGCCAGAACTGCAGCCACGGCAAATGCAGCAAATGCGGGATGATACTTCATGATGGCGGACCTCCCTCTGGAGCTTCAGGCCGGGCAGCAGAAACGACATCGATGCCCGACACCGTCCTCCACACACCGGCAGCTCACAAGACGCGCATTCGCCCACCAGCACTGAACTACAAAGGTACGCCTTGGGTTCCCAACGCGGAGCATCCAGCGCCACGCGGTAGCGCAAGTTCCCAGCTCGGTAAAAATAGAAGCTGAGGCACCCGTGGCCCTGGCTGGCCCCAACGCCACCGGGAATTGCCGCTGGTATTGGCAAAGGCGATGGTTCAAGAAGGATCAACGACAGGCTTTCCCTTCATGTCCTCCATCCGCCCGCTGATCCCGCTCCTGATCGCCGCCGGCATCCTGCTCGGCGGCAACGGCCTGCAGAGCACCTTGATCGCGCTGCGCGGTGCGCAGGAAGGTTTTCCCGCCTCCTCGATCGGTCTGATGGGCACGTTCTATTTCGCCGGCTTTTTGCTCGGCTGCCTTGCCGTCACCCGCATCATGAAGTCCGTCGGCCATGTGCGCGCCTTTTCCGCATTGGCGGCGATCGCCTCGGCGGGAACGCTGCTGCTGGTGCTGGTCATCGATCCCGTGATGTGGTGCGCCGTGCGCTTTGCCGGCGGGTTCTGCTTTGCCGGCCTGTTCACCATCATGGAAGCCTGGCTGAATTCCGGCGTCACCAACACCGACCGGGCGCGGGTGCTTGCCATCTACCGCATGGTCGATATCGGCTCGGTGACGGGCGCCCAATTCCTGATCCCGATCTTCGGCGCCGGCGGCTTTGCCATCTTCGCCATCATGTCGATGATGATCACCGTTTCGCTGGTGCCGGTTTCGCTCGGCGACCGCTCCAACCCGACGCCGCCGGAAGACGTCAAGCTCGATTTGGCGCGCGTCTGGCGGATCTCGCCGCTTGGCTGCTTCGGCTGCATCGCCGTCGGCGTCACCAACAGCGCCTTCCGCACCCTGTCGCCGGTCTATGCAGAGCAGATCGGCATGTCGGTCGCCGACGTCGTCACCTTCGTCAGCGTCGGGATTTTCGGCGGCGCCATCATCCAATACCCGCTTGGCTATCTCTCCGACCGCTGGGACCGGCGCTCGGTTCTGCTGATGACGACGTGTTGTGCGATGGTGGCGGCGCTGGCGCTGGCGTTCGTGGCAGGCGGCAGCCCGTTCCTCAACTTCGTGCTCGTCTTCATCTTCGGCTGCTTCGCCATGCCGCTCTATTCGCTGTCGGCGGCGCATTCCAACGACCGCGCCGACAAGGGCGAGTTCGTGCTGATCAACGCAGCCTTGATGCTGTTTTATTCCTTCGGCGCCATTGGCGGCCCGTTCGCCGCCTCGACGGCGATGCAATATTTCGGGCCGAGCGCGCTGTTCGTGTTCAGCGCCATCGTCTATGCGGTCTTCGTGGCCGTCATCCTTTACCGGATGCGGGCGCGGTCTGCCGTGCCGGCGAGCCATCGCAGCCGTTTTACCGCCCTGTTGCGCACGTCGACGGTTTTTGCTCGGTTGGCGAAGAGGAACGCTGATCCCGATGAGCCCGCAAAGCCCCGATAAAGGTGCTTACGCTTGACGAAAGCGCGCGCGGCTGAAATTGAAAGAGACCCTGCCCTTTGCCAAAAGCGATTTGATGCACGTCATCACCACCCAGAAAGAACTCGAGACCGTTATTGCCGCTTTCGAAAAGGCGGAATTCGTCACCGTCGATACCGAATTCATTCGCGAAACGACCTTCTGGCCGATCCTGTGCCTGATCCAGATGGCAGCGCCCGGGGTGACGGCACTGATCGATCCGCTGTCGCCCGAAATCGATCTGAAGCCGTTCTTCAGGCTGATGGCCAACGAGGCGATCGTCAAAGTCTTCCATGCGGCGCGCCAGGACATCGAAATCATCGTGCATCTCGGGGATCTGGTGCCGCATCCGGTGTTCGACACCCAGGTGGCGGCGATGGTCTGCGGCTTCGGCGACAGCGTTTCCTACGACCAGCTGGTGCAGCGCATCACCGGAGCGCGGCTCGACAAGTCCTCGCGTTTCACCGACTGGCGCCACCGGCCGCTGTCCGAAAAGCAGCTCGATTACGCACTTGCCGACGTCACCCACCTGATCGAGGTCTACAACCACCTCAGCGCCGAACTGGTGCGGGAAAACCGCGCCCACTGGCTGAACGAGGAGATGGACGTGCTGACCTCGCGCGAGACCTACGATCCGCATCCCGAGGATGCCTGGAAGCGGCTCAAGATGCGGCTGCGCAAGCCGCAGGAACTGGCGATCGTGCAGGCGGTGGCCGCCTGGCGCGAACGCGAAGCGCGCGAGCGCGACGTGCCGCGCGGCCGGGTGCTCAAGGACGATGCGATCTACGAAGTGGCGCAGCAGGCGCCGCGCGACGCGGCGGCGCTGAGCAAGCTGCGCACCACGCCGAAGGGCTGGGAACGCTCTTCGACCGCGACGGCATTGCTTGGCGCAGTCAACGCTGCCCTTGCCCTGCCCAGGGAAGAGATGCCGAAGCTGCCGAAAAGCTTCCAGCCGCCGGAGGGGTCGAGCGCCGCTGCGGAGTTGTTGAAGGTGCTGCTGCGGATCGTTGCCGAAAAGGAAGGCGTCGCATCGAAGGTACTCGCCTCCAGTGACGACATCGACCGCATCGCTGCCGAGGGCGAGGAAGCCGACGTGCCGGCATTGCAAGGCTGGCGGCGCGCCGTTTTCGGCGAGGCCGCGCTCAAGCTGGTGCGCGGCGAACTCGCCATCAAGTTCGACAAGCGCAAGATCGCGCTGTTCGACGTGCAGCCTTGATCTGCTCAGACCAAGCCGAGCAGATGCAGCGCCAGCCATATCCAGCCAAGTGCGAGAACTACCGCGCCTAGGTAGAATGCCCTGCTGCGCAGGATTAGCCGATTGCTGGTCAAGTGGACCGATGCGTGAAGATAGCGGGAGACGACAAAGATCCACATCAGTGCCAAGGTCAAATAATTGACGCCATTGGTCACGTGCAGCGTCAAGCATAACACGTAGAAAAGCACCGGCAGTTCGAACTGGTTGCTCAGATTGTTGGCGACGGTGACGCTGGAACCAGGCTCCGTCGAGCGCGTCTTGAACTGGCCGGTCTTGGCTTCGCCCGATCTGACCGCACCATAGCGGCGCCGGCCCATTACGACATAGACGACATAGACCAGCAGCACCTGCGCCAGCATCGGCCAGAAGATCGCGGTCTGGTTCAAGACGCCCCCTGTCTTTGTCACCCAGCCTTCAAGGCCGTTTCTGAGCCATCAGGGTAAAAGCCGCAATGATGGTCACCGGCACCGCCAGAAGCGCGAATTTGGTGACGATCAGCGCTGAGGCAAAGGACAGCGAATCCGGATTGGCCGACAGGAAATCGGACAAAAGACGAGCCACGGCGATGTTCTGGGCATAGTCGGCAAGTGTGTAGGGCAGCACCAGCACAGCTGCGAATATCGACTGGGTTTGCGCAGGCAGCGCACGGAAATTCTTCAGCCGCCGGCCCGAGGCCAGGATCAGGCTGACCATCGTCAGCGACAGCAGCGCCGGAAACAGCAGGTCGAAGGTCAGGTAATGCCAGACGAGAATGATCTCGCTGCCACGCCGGCCGAGCGCCGTCAGCCAGGCCATGCCCTCATCCGGGGTGAAACCGGCATAGCGCATGTCGAGCGACGGCAGACCGCCGCTCAATTGGCGAAAATAGAGGAATTCCATCGCCGTCATGATGATGAAAACCGCCACGGTGGCGAAACAGAGTGCGGCGGCGTGGCGCGACAGCCGCAGGATCATTGCCGCCAGATTGCGCCAAGGCGCATGGCGATCAGGCCCCGCCAGGATAATTCGGGCTTTCGCGGGTAATCGTGACGTCATGGGCGTGGCTTTCACGAAGTCCGGCATTGGATATCCGCACAAAAGTGGCGCGCTCGCGGAAATCGGCAAGGTCGCGGCCACCGACATAACCCATAGCGGCTTTCAGGCCGCCTGCAAGCTGGTGCAGCACACCAGACACAGGTCCTTTGTACGGCACCTGCCCTTCAATGCCTTCCGGGACCAGTTTCAGCGTGTCGCGCACCTCGGCCTGGAAGTAACGATCGGCGGAGCCGCGTGCCATGGCACCGACCGAGCCCATGCCGCGATAGGCTTTGAAGGAGCGGCCCTGGTGCAGATAGACCTCGCCCGGGCTCTCGTCGGTGCCGGCCAGCAGCGAACCGATCATCGCAGCACTTGCGCCGGCGGCAAGCGCCTTGGCGAGATCGCCCGAATATTTGATGCCGCCGTCGGCAATGACCGAGACGCCCGATTTCTGCGCCGTCTCGACCGCCGACATGATCGCCGAGAGCTGCGGCACGCCGACGCCGGCGACGATGCGGGTGGTGCAGATGGAGCCCGGCCCGATGCCGACCTTGACCGCGTCGGCGCCGGCATCGATCAGCGCCAGCGTGCCTTCTGATGTGGCGACGTTGCCGGCCAGGATGCGAACCGAGTTGGAAAGCTTCTTGGCCCGCGTCACCGCATCCAGGACGCGCTGCGAATGACCGTGCGCGGTGTCGATCACCAGAAGGTCGACGCCGGCGTCGATGAGGCGCTCGGCCCGCTCGAAACCGTCATCGCCGACGCTGGTGGCGGCGGCGGCGCGCAAGCGCCCCTGCGCGTCCTTGGTGGCGTGCGGGTTGAGCTGCGACTTCTCGATGTCCTTGACGGTGATCAGCCCGACGCAATTGCCGTCCCGGTCGACCACGACCAGCTTCTCGATGCGGTGCTGGTGGAGCAGCCGCTTGGCTTCGTCCTGATCGACGTTCTCCTTGACCGTGATCAGGTTCTCGCGGGTCATCAACTCGTAGACCTTTTGCGCAGGATCGGAAGCGAAGCGGACGTCGCGGTTGGTCAGGATGCCGACCAGCCGGCCGACCGTGTGGCCGCCGGCGCCGCCGTTCTCGACCACCGGGATGCCCGAGATGCTGTAGGTGCGCATCAGACCCAGCGCATCGGCAAGCGTCGCCTCGGGACCGATGGTGACAGGGTTGACCACCATGCCGGATTCGAATTTCTTCACCTGCCGCACCTGCTCGGCCTGTTCGGCCGGCGAGAAATTGCGGTGGATGACGCCTATGCCGCCGGCCTGGGCCATGGCGATGGCGAGTCGCGCCTCGGTGACCGTGTCCATGGCGGCCGACAGGATCGGCACGTTGAGGTCGATGTCGCCGGCGATGCGGGTGCGGATGTCGGTCTCGCCGGGCATGACCTCGGAATGACCCGGCTGCAGCAGCACGTCGTCAAAGGTCAGCGCCAATGCGCCGGTGGACGTCTCGATGATTTTTGCCATGGCCAGCCCTCGGAATGCAGGAAAGGCGCTCGCCCTAATGGACAGCGCCGACTCGTCTTCTTCCCTTTCAGGATTGGCGCTGGCTCGTAACACGTCCCGTCGCCGTTGAAAAGCCGATGGTTGTGTAGTGGCAAAGCTGCATTTGCCGCAGGTGCTGCACGACTTGCGGTCGCACAAACGTGACAGCAAATTAATGCGACATCCGGGCCAAGCCATGATACCGCCCTACCTGTCGGTTTGGCCCCCAAGGCCGGCAAGCAATCGCGACGCACATCTCAAGGTCGGATTCATCGTGAACCGCACCATTCCGCTTATCCTGGCGGTCGCTCTATTCATGGAAAACATGGATTCGACCGTCATTGCGACATCGTTGCCGGCGATCGCCATCGACATCCACACCAGCCCGATCGCGCTCAAGCTGGCGCTGACCGCCTATCTGGTATCGCTGGCGATCTTCATTCCGATCAGCGGCTGGATGGCCGACCGCTTCGGCGCCAAGAATGTCTTCCGTGCCGCGATCGCCGTGTTCATCGTCGGTTCGGTCGCGTGCGCCATTTCCAATTCGCTGCCGGCTTTCGTGGTCTCACGCTTCCTGCAAGGCATTGGCGGCGCCATGATGACGCCGGTTGGGCGTCTGGTGCTGGTACGCGCGACGCCGAAAAGCGAACTCGTTTCTGCCATGTCGTGGCTGACCGTCCCGGCTCTGGTCGGCCCGCTGGTCGGCCCGCCGGTAGGCGGCTTCATCACGACCTATTTTTCCTGGCACTGGATTTTTCTGATCAACGTGCCGATCGGGCTGATCGGCATCTGGCTAGCCACGCGTTTCCTGCCGAAAACCGATCCTGCCGAGACGCCGCCGCTCGATTTCACCGGTTTCGTGCTGAGCGGGTTGGCGGCATCGGGCATCGTGTTCGGCCTGTCGGTGGTTAGCTTGCCGGCTCTGCCGCCCGCTGCCGGCTTTGTCACCGTAGCCGTCGGTCTGGCGTCGGCGGTGCTCTATCTGCTGCACGCGCGCCGCGCCAAGAATCCGCTGCTGGCGCTCGAGCTGTTTCGCAATCGGGTGTTCCGCTCGTCGGTGCTCGGCGGCGGACTGTTCCGCATCGGCATTGGTGCCGTACCTTTCCTGTTGCCGCTGATGTTCCAGATCGGTTTCGGGCTGACGCCGTTCCAGTCCGGCATGATCACCTTCGTCTCGGCAATCGGCGCCATAGGCATGAAATTCGTCACCGCGCTGATCTTCAGGGTCGCCGGCTTCCGCCGTGTGCTGATTTTAGGCTCGCTCGTCGCTGCCGCGTCCATCGCCATCAACGGCCTGTTCACACCCGACACGCCCTATGGGCTGATCCTCGCCATGCTGCTCGCCGGGGGCTTCATCCGCTCGATGTTCTTCACCGGCATCAACGCGCTTGCCTATGCCGAGATTTCGGCCGCCGACACCAGCAAGGCAACGCCGATCACCGCGGTGTTCCAGCAGCTGGCGATCGCGCTAGGCGTGGCGCTGGCCGGCGGCATCCTGGAAGTGTCGACCAATATCCATGGCGGCCCACTGACGCTGAGTGACTTCCACACCGCCTTCTTCATCGTGGCGGCGGTGTCGGCGGCGGCCTCGCTGTCGTTCATGCGGCTGGCCCCGGACGCCGGCAATGCCGTGTCGGGACATGGCCGGCTGACACCGCCGAAGACATTGGAGCCGGTGAGCCCGTCCGGGAGTTGATGCTCCTTCCCTTCTCCCCTTGTGGGAGAAGGTGGCTCGGCGCGCAGCGCCGAGCCGGATGAGGGGTGTTGGAAGAAATGAGGCGATAACAACTGCAAGCGTGTTGCCAAGCTGGAACACCCCTCATCCGACCTCGCTTCGCGAGGCCACCTTCTCCCACAAGGGGAGAAGGAAACGACGCTAACCCTTGAAATCCTTCGCCAACAAATAAAGCTCCACCGATTCATCGCGCGAGGCTGGCGGCTTGACGTGATGGACCGAGCGGAAATTCCGCTTCAGCCTGGCCAGCAATTCGTTTTCGGCGCCGCCCTGAAAAGTTTTGGCGAGGAAATGTCCGCCCGGCTTCAGTACCGACAGCGCGAAATCGGCCGCCACCTCGCACAAATGCATGGTGCGGATGTGATCGGTCCGCTTGTGGCCGGTGGTGGGTGCGGCCATGTCGGAAAGCACGATGTCCGGCGGACCGCCCAGCGCCTCGGCCAGCTTCTCGGGTGCCTGCGGATCGAGGAAATCCATCAGCAGCACCGGCGCGCCCGGCACCGCGTCCATCTCCAAATAATCGATGCCGACGACGTTCGGTTGCTGGGCTGTCGATTTGGTACGTGCGGCGGCGACCTGGCACCAGCCGCCGGGCGCCGCACCAAGGTCGATCACCTTCATGCCGGGCTTGAGCAGATGGTGCTTGTCGTCGATCTCGATCAGCTTGTAGGCTGCGCGCGAGCGATAGCCGTCGGCCTTCGAGCGCTGGACATAGGGATCGTTGATGTGGCGCTGCAGCCAGCGGCGCGACGATTCCTTCAAGCCGCTTTTCTTCTTGATCTTTGTCTTCAGCACGCGAATGCCGGCCGAACTCGGTCTTTCCGGTTTCTTGGTCATTGCTTGATTGCTTGTTTGAGCATGCCACTTTTCGGGATCATGCCCTGCCTCGCCCGTTGTTGCGCCAGACGCCGTCATCGGCCATCAACTCGCTCAATATGCCCTCGCGCAGGCCACGGTCGGCGACACGCAGTCGTTCGGACGGCCAGACGGCGCGGATCGCCTCCAATATGGCGCAGCCGGCCAGAACCAGGTCGGCGCGGTCTGCGCCGATGCAGGGATTGGCGACGCGCTGCTGGAAATCCCAGCCGACCAGCTTTTCGACCATGCGGTCGACACTGTCGCGGTCCATCCACAGCCCATCGACGCGGCGGCGGTCGTAGCGTTCAAGATCGAGATGGACGCCGGCAAGCGTCGTCACCGTGCCCGAGGTGCCGAGCAAATGGAATTTCGGGCTGGACAGGAGATGGCTCAGCCGGTCGCGCCCGTCGAAGGCGCGCAACCGTATTGCGACATCCTCGACCATGGCGCCAAAGATCTCGCGTGTCACGGTGCGGCCGCCAAAACGCTCAGCCAGCGAGACGACGCCGACCGGCAGCGAGGTCCACGAGACGATGTGGTTGGCAAGTCTCGGCGAGCGGTGACCGGTTAGGTCGATCAGCGCGATCTCCGAAGAGCCGCCGCCGATGTCGAACAGCACGACGCCTTGCGTGTCGCGCTCGACCAGCGAGCCGCAGCCCGACACCGCCAGCCGCGCCTCGGTCTGGCGGTCGATGATCTCGAGCTTCAGGCCGGCCTCGCGCTCGACGCGCTCGAGGAACTCGACGCCGTTGGCGGCGGTGCGGCAGGCCTCGGTGGCGATCAGCCTGGCCTTCCTGACCTTGCGGTTGCGCAATTTGTCACCGCAGATCTTCAGCGCCTCGACCGCGCGGTCCATTGCAGCCTCGCCGAGCCGACCATTGGCGGTAAGGCCCTCGCCCAGCCTGACGATGCGCGAGAACGCATCGATGACGCGGAACTGGCCATGACGCGTCGGCACCGCGACCAGCAGACGGCAATTGTTGGTGCCGAGATCGAGCGCGGCAAACACCGGCAATTCCTGCAGCGGTGGCGGCGTGCGGGCACCTTGCTCCGGCCTTGGCGAGGCTGGAGGCAATTGCGCGATTGAAGAGGGGGCGGCGAGCGAGGCCGCTGGCTGGGGCCGGCGCGCGGCCGGGGCATCATTGGCGGCGGGCACCGAAGTGCCGGCCGCCAGCGGACGAGCCTCGTCGCGTGCGAAAACCTTGCGCCCGCGCCGGCGCTTGCGCCGCTTCTTGGGTTTGCCGTTCTGATGCGGGCCTTTTTGGTCCTGGCCCTTTTGGTGCTGGCCCTTCTGGTCCTGGGTTGTGTCGCCAGCCTGTCCATTGCCGGACCGGGGCTGCACCTGACGGCCGTAGCGTCCGGTGGATGGGCTTGCCTGGCCGGACGGCGTCGGCGAACCCCTGGACACGCCCACTTCCGGCGCGCCAGCGCCGGCTTCGTGGTCTTCCACTGTCGTTCCTTCCGGCGCCGCGCGAACCGAGACCGGACGCAGCAGGCGCTTTTACATGTTCAAGTTGCGGCCAGACTATCAGCGCCGGGCCGGATCACCAAGAGTGCTCGCGGCGAATTTTGCCGGCGGCATTGTCTCGCCCCCGCGCTCGGCCCGATGATGGCGAGCCTTCCGGCGCCTTCCCGGTTGAATAGCCGGCTTCAATGAGGCATTTCTGAAATGGAGGGGTGAACCCTTCGGGATCGCGGGCGGTTTTCCTGCTGCGAACCGGAAAACGGGTACGGGCTGCAACGCATGATCGTCAGGCAATGAACTGGAGCCGCTATTTCTGGCCCGTCATCGGCATCGCCGCGGTGGTGTTCTCGCTGTGGCTGTTGCTGCACGAATTGCGCGGCATCTCGCTCGACGACGTCTGGGACGGCATCGTCGCCATCCCGGCGCGCGGCTGGGTGCTCGCGGGGCTGAGCTCGGTCATCGCCTATGCCTCGCTCGCCGGCTACGACCACATCGCGCTTCTGCACATCGGCAAGAAAGTCTCGTGGCTATTCGTCACCTTCTGCTCGTTCACCACCTATGCACTGTCGCACAATATCGGCGGCTCGGTGTTTTCCGGCGCGGTGATCCGCTACCGCGCCTACGGCACCAGGGGCCTGACCGGCCAGGATGTCGGCATTCTGGTGGCGATCTGCTGGATCACCTTCGTGCTGTCGACGCTGTTCGTCTCGGGCATCGTGCTGCTGCTCGAGCCCGAGGTGATCGACCGGTTTTCCGGCATACCGCATCATCGGCTATCGCAAGCAGCAGGGTTCGCCATGCTGCTCGTGGTGGCGGCCTATGTCTTCGGCAGCTGGCTGCATCTGAGACCGCTCAGGATCGGCAGCTTCCAGCTGCACTATCCGGCGCTGCCGATCGTCGCGCGGCAATTGCTGGTCGGCCCGATCGAGCTCCTGGCGGCGGCGGCGATCATCTTCTTCGCCCTGCCCGCCGCCGGCAATCCCGGATATTTCGTCGTGCTCGGCGTCTTCCTGGTGTCATTCTCGATCGCGCAGATCTCGCATGCGCCGGGCGGGCTGGGCGTGTTCGAAGTGGTTTTTCTCGCCGGCTTGTCGCATATGGATCAGGTCGGCGTACTGGCAGCGCTCCTGGTGTTCCGGCTGTTCTACCTGATCATCCCGCTGCTGATCGCGCTCGGCGTCGTGCTGTTCTTCGAGCACTCACAATACAGCCGCAGCGAGAATTGATACGCGAAAGGCGTGGCGACTGAACGCCGCGATTAAAACGCGGCGATTGAAAGGCCGGGCAGGCTTGACTATTTTCCGGCGGCGGCTACAAGGCACGCGCGGCGACATTGTCGCCATGCCCGCGCGGTTTGTCATCAAACGCGCCTGCTGGGGAATAGGTTAACGGTAGACCCACGGACTCTGACTCCGTTAGTCCTGGTTCGAATCCAGGTTCCCCAGCCACTTTCCTTTTAGTAAATAAAATCAGTCAATCAACGAATTACGTGCATTTTCGATTTCGGCGGTCCGCACTCCGGTTAAGGGGGCGGAGGTCTATGCGCATCCCCTAGCACCGGACCTACAGGGCTTGCCTCGAGAATGCATCAGCAAGAGTAAATTGCTTTTTTGTTTTAGGGGTCGCTGAAAAATCACGGAACTGATCTCGATAAGTTTGCACGTAATTTTTTGGAGGCATAAGGGCCTTTAAATGTTCCGACGGAGCAAATGTAATAGTTTTCTGTCCTGGGTGTTTATATTTCACGTAATTTATAATTTGCTCACTCAGCAAATCTGAGAAGAATAGAGCGTCGTCGACGTATTGAATAATGTTGTCAGATTCTGACAATATCATCTGGTGAAAATAAAGAACTGCGTGTGCGTTAAGTCCATCTATATTCTTCACAGAGTGTCTGTCTATCAAGGAGTTGCGCGAAGAAATTCTATTATTCAAATCGTCGAGAGTAAATTCCGTCTTATGAATAATTGAAAGAAGCATGGGTATATCGTTCACGACGTCACTAAATTGCTCATAAACCCGGAAATTTCATCACTCCTATTCGTGGGAACCCCACGAAAAACGTTCTGAGCGTCTCTGAAATATCGACAATTTCCTGTGGATGTCGAAATTCATTGATTGCGGGTCTAACTTTGTCGCAATCGGACTGCAGGTTACCTATCATCTGGAATTTCATATTAAGCAAGTTTTCTAGGTTCGAAGCGCACGAATAAACGACCTGCTTCAGATTCGAGATGCTAAGTTGTATATGCGACTCTTGATCCTTTTTTGAGTCATACTGAATCTGTTTTCTACTGAGATAGATAGATACCGCGAAACCTGCCATGACCCCGATGAGGGTGGAGACAGTATCCGATAGGAATTGCACCCAGGCGCTGCCAAATGCAGCTAGGATTGCGCTACATACTGCTGTCAATTCCGCCCCCCTTCACTTTGTAGCGCTCGCCTAGATGACCTGCCGATGGATTGTTATCGCTGACCAACGATACGAGCGCCTAAACCTCGCATTTTTTGTTTGTTGTAGATAGCCGGCCTGCGATGTGATCCCACACTTCGTTAACCGCACTCGGGAATTACGGTGGCAGTGCACTTTTTACATGTTGCTCCCCCCGCATGGTGCACCTTGCCCGGTCTGCCGCATCCCCAGCACCACGGGCGAGCCAAAGTGTTTTCACGTCCGAAAACTATGTGTTCCACAAGAACTGCTCATCGAGTATTGACGCGTCGCCAATGTCGATGCACCCGTGGGCCGAGAGCATCGCCGGACAAATCGGCAAAGCCGCGAAACCCGGAAACGAGCCAGGCGGCGAAAAGAAAATAGTGCACCGGAATTACGGTGACGGTGCACTTTTTACCATGTTCGCCCCGCCGCATCGTGTAACCTTGCCCGCGTTCCCGGTCTGCCGCAGCACCGTACAGGCGAGCCAAAGTGTTTTCACGTCCGAAGACTATGCGTTCCACAAGGACCGCTCATCGAATATTGCCGCGTCGCCGATGTTGCGGTTATCGATGCTGGGGGATGCGGCAGACCGGGAACGCGGGCAAGGTGCACCATGCGGCGGGAGCGACATGGGTAAAAAGTGCACTGTCACCGTAATTCCGCATGACAACCACCGCAAAATGCGGGTCTGGATGATGACCTCTGGCAGCCAAACCCCGTCCGCGTTAGAATGGGACAGGGGGACATTCACCAACCCAGCAAGGGAGGTCCGCCATGAAAGTCAAAGACGCAATGCATAAGGGTGTCGACTGGGTCAGCCCCGAAACCGCTGTCACCGAACTGGCGAAAATGATGCGAGCCCAGGATATCGGGTCGATTCCCATTGGAGAGAACGACCGACTGATCGGAATGGTGACCGACCGCGATATTGTCTGCAACGGACTGGCAGAAGATGGTTTCGACGGCCGCATCGCAACGGCGCGCGATGTTATGACGGCCGGCATTCACTGCTGCCGCGAAGACGACGATCTGGCCAAGGCCGTACGGCACATGGAAGAACTGAAAATCCGCAGGTTGCCGGTGATCAACAAGAATATGCGGATGGTCGGCATCCTTAGCGTCGGCGACGTCAGTCAGTCGGCACCGAGGGAACTGGTGTCCGAATACGTCAAGAGCGTTTCCGCCCACCACCACTGAAGGGCGGCTCGCCCGTGCGCTAAGGCCTCAGTCTGCCGCCGCGCTGGCCACAGCGCGCCGGCAGAAATGTCCGGTCATCGAGGCCGTGGCGCACCGGAAAAGCCCGCCGGCCGAAGCCGGCTGGAGCGTCTGCAGTCGCCAGAGTGTGGGTAACTTTATGCAGCCTTCAGGTTAATCACCCGCATCACTGCGACCGCTGTTCCGTTGTTCGTAGCAGCCTCCTTCGTGCTACCCTTGCCGCAGCTCCATACGTCACCCTCCTTGGCCGTGAACTGCATGTCTCCGGCCGTGACCTGCAGCTCGCCTTCAGTGACCGTGCAGACCATATCGTCGGCCATGACATCCCCGAGCGGGCTAGTTGCCTTTGGCTGGTAGACGACGTCTTCCATGGCAATTTTCTTGTACCCCTTGATATGGGAGTCTCGTGTTCCCAGTTCGACGAGCCGAACGCCGGGAAAAATCTCTTTGCCATCAGTCGGACCGTAGGTCTTGGCCGCTACCGGAATGGGCTTTGCGACCAATAGCGGGGCCGCCAACGAGGTGGCACCAAGGGCGAGAGCATTACGTCGATTCATCTTCATAACATCCTCCCTGAGTTAGTTCGCCCGACCGGGCGAACCTGATATTTTACGCGCCCGTTCAGCCAAATAGTCAAAACACAATTGGGCAAGCCAACGCCTGGCCTGCGCGCGTTCTGGCGTGCCGCTGTCCTACACCGCCGAAGTGCTTCGCGCGTCTTGGCGGCTCGCTGCGGCTGGCTGCGCATGGCCTGCCTACCACACCTCTTGACTGTCCGAGCGGGTTTATACTTTTTGCTGCGTGCCTTGAGAAAAGCGGTGCCGGGCACCTTGGTCAGCCGCGTGATAACCGACGAATGGGTGAGCCCTCACGTCGAAGAGAAAGAAGAAACAGCACCAGCTCTTGCTGGCCGCGCTGCCTAAAGCGAAACCGAAAATGACCTAGATTGTTGATGCGACGCGGGAAATTGGCCGCTAAGGATGAATTACGGTGACAGTGCACTTTTACCATGTCGCCTCCGCCGCATTGTGCACCTTGCCCGCGTTCCCGGTCTGCCGCATCCCCCGGCACCGTACGAGCGAGCCGAAGTGTTTTCACGTCCGGAGACTGTAAGTTCCAGAAGAAATGCTCATCGAGCATGGCCGCTGGCCGATGTCGGGGTTTTCGATGTACCTGTGGGCCGAGAGTATCGCCGAACAAATCGGCAAAGCCGTGAGAACCCGGAAAACGAGGCACGCGGCGAAAAGAATTAATGCACTGTCACCGTAATTCCCAGTAATTCCCAACCCTTCTACTCACCGACAATGGACGTCGGCGGGCGTGCCGAGGTTATCGGATCGGCATGACGAAGGACGATCCTCCACGCGCCTTCCTCGCGCCGGAATATGGTGGTGACTCGAAGCGCAATCGGCACCAGTTTGTTGCCACCACCGACCTTGGATTGGAACCGCTCGACCTCGATGATGTATCCCAAGTCGGCTGTCGCATACTCCGAGATGCGCTCAAAGCCGATGGCCTTGCCGTGCCGGTAATTGGTGGCGGCCCGTTCCATGGTCTCAGCGGCCTTTCTCCATCCCTTCGCCGGCGGGCCAAAGGGATTGGCAATAATGACGTCGTCCTGTCGCGAGTAGAGGTTTTTCAAGGGCTCAGGATCGCCCTTTACGAAGGCATCGAGAGCCAGATGATCCTGCTCGATAAATTTCGTCAGGTCGGAGGCTAACATCTTAACATCGCCACATGACTAAAAAGAGAGCTCTATCAAGCGCTTCATCCGCCCTTCGCCTTGCCGTAGGCGTTCGGGCTGGTGTCCGGACTATAGATCAGAATTACGGTGAGTGCACTTTTTACCATGTTCGCCCCCGCCGCATGGTGCACCTTGCCGGCGTTCCCGGTCTGCCGCATCCCCAGCACCGTACGGGTGAGCCAAAGTGTTTTCACGTCCGAAGACTATGTGTTCCACAAGAACTGCTCATCGAGTATTGCCGCGTCGCCGATGTCGCGGTTATCGATACACCCGTGGGCGGAGCATCGCCAGGCAAATTGGCAAAGCCGTGAAAACCCGGAAAACGAGGCAGGCGGCGAAAAGAAAATAGTGCACTGTCACCGCAATTCGAAGGAAGAGACTGCGCGCGACGCCGCCGGCCGCTGGTCTTCCCGGTAAGGATCGCGCTGAATGAGACGTCGATTCGCGTCGAAGGCAACGACGTACTTCTAACGGCTGGAATGTCGGTAACGGCCGAGGTCAAGACGGGGAATCGCCGCGTAATCGAGTTCCTTCTCGATCCGTTGATGGAGATGACGGATGAGGCGTTTCATGAGCGATGAGATCGAATGCAAAGCACAACATATAAAATTTAAAACGGATGGAAGTATGGCTAAACCTGCATCGAAGAACTTTTGGAAAATACTTTTTATAATAAGTTGCGGCTCTTTGATGGTGATTGTGAAAGGGTACTGCGCTAGTAGCGGCGACAATAATGTTAAAAATTTCGCACTTCATTACCTATCAGGTTTAGATCAAGGAATGGAGATCTTTGTATGGCCATCGTATCTGAGACCGTACGAGATTGTCGATGGCAATTCTGAAATAGCTGAATCTATAAGCAGGTACAATGTCGACCATAGAAGTATCCTCCAGATGTTTGAGGCGCCCGTAGTGGCGCAAATTTCGGTCATTTCAATAAATTATGATACATTTTCGAGGGATGCTGAAAAATTATTGAAAAATTCGAAGTTGCTGCAGGCGTACAAATCGTATGCCTCTAAGGCCAGCCTCAACAGCGACGGCTGCACCGCATATAAGTTTATTGACCGAAATACGTGGGTGTCTGTCGGTTTGATTTTTGTCGACAGAACCAAGTTCGGAATTGGCAACAAGACCTACACAGATTCTTGCTTACACGGCGCTCTTGACTATGTAAACGGATTCCCAGTCAAGGGAAATTATTTCGAATATATTTCGCTTCCACTTGAGCCAGTCAGAAGAATTATATTGGAGAAACTTTATTACTGTTCGTCTATCGATGACAACAAATCGCGCCTGGAAGAGACAACAAAAGACGGCATCACTCCGTTGCCGTCGATCGAATGCATCACGGCAAAGCTCAAACAGTAGCTATAGACTGTGTGAAATCGCAACGGTGGGGAGGGTGTTTTGACGGACTACAGCGTTGCTGCAGGAGCAGACTACACCCCCGCGTGCGAGCTGTTGTTCTTTGCCGGAGGTGCAGGCGGAGGAACAACCGCCTTAGTGCTTTCGCCAGGCGCGTCGACTGGAACCAGGGTTATAAGTGCGGGATTCGGAGAATGGTCGAGCGTCGCACCCGTCACCGCATCCACGCCTACTCCTATCACTCCGCCGAGCAGTATATTGCCGGCGAGACCTGCAGCACCCTTCCCGCTCATGGTCGTGCCGATATAAATACTGCCCGGCTTATAACCTTCCTTCTCGGCAAAAGCGGTGAACTCCTCCTTCCGACTTACTTCGACCGTGCAAGGTGAAGCCGGGCATGAATGACCGAGTGAAGTTCTTATCGCAGCGTCCGGCGGGACGGAATTGATAGCGATTTTATCGGTTGTGCCACGCACCACCGACGCGCAGCCCGACATAGCGACTGTTGCCGCCAAGGCAGCACAAAGATAGATTTTCATTTGAAAGTCCCCCCAGTTGCACTAGTGGCGCAACGGCGAGGCGCGCGCAAGCGAGTTCACGGAAGGGCGACAGTAGACCTGGAAGGCGCGGCGTCATTTACAAAAAAGGCATTTCTCTCTTGTCCACAGCAAAGAAACGATTACTGCGCTCCAGATTCTGCGCAATATCGATGCCGTGATCTCGCGGTGCGGAGGACAACGACGCAGGCAAAATGTCCGGAACCCCAATCGGCCTCACCCAAATCACCAACACAGGACCCCCAAGCATGACGCCAGCGTTGCCAAAACGAAACGAGCCGTTCCGGGCCGGCGAAACCGCGCTGCTGCTGGTCGACATGCAACGGGTCTGGCTGGAGCCCGGCGCCGATCCGGCGCATCCGGAGCGCGGCCCCGACCACTATTTCTACCGGCAGACGGCATCGCAAACGATCCCCAGCCAACAGCGCCTGCTGGCGGCGGCGCGGGCCAACGGCGTCGAGGTGATCCACACGATCATCCAGAGCCTGACCGAGGACGGCCGCGACCGCTCGCTCGACCACAAGCTGACGCCGATCCATATCGCGCCGAGCCGGCCGGAAGGCCTGCCGGTGCCATCGCTGGCGCCGGTCGGCGACGAGATCATGCTGCCGAAGACGTCGTCGGGCGTCTTCAACTCGACCAACATCGACTATGTCTTGAAGAACCTCGGCGTGCGCTACCTGATCGTCGCTGGCATCATGACCGACCAGTGCGTCGACATGGCGGTGCGCGATGCCGCTGATCGCGGCTATCTCGTCACCTGCGTATCGGATGCCTGCGCCGCCGCCTCGCAGGAGCGCCATGATGGCGCGCTCGAGGCCTTCGGCGGCTATTGCTGGGTCGCAGATACCGCCATCGTTACTGCCCGTTTCGAAGCCTTGGGAAAAGCTGCATGACATCGACCGTCGAACCGCTCGTTGCCGTCGTCACCACCGATCTTTCGGCGATCACGCGCGGCCGCTCGGTCGTCGAAAGCAGGCTGCAGAAGATCGCGGCGACCGGCGTCGGCTGGCTGCAGGCCAACCTGTCGCTGACGCCGTTCAACTCGATCGTCGACCCCAATCCGTGGGGTTCGTCCGGCGACGTGCGGCTCATTCCCGATCTCAACGCGCGGTTTCGCACGGCGCTGACCGGATCGGCGACGCCGTTCGACATGGTCGCCGGCAACATTGTCGAACTCGACGGCAGCCCGTGGGTCGGCTGCACGCGGACCATGCTCAGGGGTGCGCTGGCGGAACTGAAGGCAGCAGCCGGGCTTTCCGTTATCGCCGCCTTCGAGCATGAATTCCATATCGAGGCCGACTTCGCACCGGCTCATTCGATGTCGTTCGCCGCACTGCGTCGCGCCGACCCGTTTGCCGCCAATCTGATGGCGGCGCTGGAGGAAGCCGGCGTCGCGCCCGAAGTGGTGATCGCCGAATTCGGCACCGACCAATTCGAGGTGACGTGCGAGCCAGCCGATGCACTTGCCGCGGCCGATCGGGCCGTCGCCATCCGCGAGATCACGCGCGAAGTGGCGCGCACTGCCGGCTGGCGGGCGAGTTTCGCGCCCAAAACCGCTCCCGATGCCGTCGGCAACGGCGTCCACATCCATTTCAGTTTCGTCGACGAGGCCGGCAAACCGGCGACCTACGATCCGGCACAGCCGGGCGGTCTTTCCAGCCAGGCCGCTTCGTTCTGTGCCGGCGTGCTACGCCACTTGCCCGCGATTACTGCCATGACGGCGGCGAGTGTGTCGTCCTACTATCGGCTGAAGCCGCATAGCTGGAGCTCGTCCTATACCTGGCTTGCCGATCGCGACCGCGAGGCCAGCCTGCGCATCTGCCCGACTGTGACGATCGGCGGGCGCGATCCGGCGCGACAATACAACATCGAATACCGGGCCGCCGACGCCACCGGCAATCCCTACCTGTCGCTGGCGGCCATCGTGCGCGCCGGGATGGAGGGCCTGAAGGCCAAGCTGCCGGCGCCGCCGCTGGTCACCGGCGACCCGACGCAGATGAGCGCCGCCGAACGCAACAAGCTTGGCCTCGTGCGGCTGCCGGAAACGCTGCCGGCGGCACTCGACGCACTCCTCGCCGACAAGACCGTCACCGGATGGTTCGCACCGGTCTTCGTCGAGACCTTTGTCGGCCTCAAGCGGCACGAGATCGAGCGCCTCGCCGGCCTGGATCCAGTGGCTGTCTGCGACCTCTACCGGACGCTCTATTGATGGCTGCACAGGTTGCCAGCGCCATTCAGCCTAAAGGTTGGCCTCCGGTGGTCGAAGCGATCAACGAAACGGGTCGTTCCGATATCGTTCTGATATGCGAGCACGCGTCCAATCACATACCGGCCAAGTATGGGCGACTCGGCCTCGACAGCAGCCATTCGCATCGCCATATCGCCTGGGACATCGGCGCCGCCGAAGTGACCCGCACTCTGTCGAAGCTGCTCGATGCTCCGGCTTTCCTCAGCTCCTATTCGCGGCTTTTGATCGATCTCAACCGGCCGCTTGGTTCCAGCGGCAGCATTCCGGTGCTGTCGGAGGACACTGACATCCCCGGCAATATCGACCTTGATGCGGCGGAGCGGAGCCGGCGCGCCGAGATCATGTTCGCACCGTTTCATGACCGCGTGGCCGCTCATCTCGACGACCGGGCGAAGAAGGGCAGACCGACGCGGATCGCGACGATCCATTCCTTCACGCCGGTCTTCCTCGGTGTTAGCAGGTCCTGGCACGCCGGCGTGCTTTACGATCGGGCAATCGATTTCGGCCAGGCCGTGCTTGCCGGCCTGAGCACCGACCGTGCGCTCAATGTCGCGGCGAACGAGCCTTATGTGATCAGCCGCGATGGCGACTACGCCATACCGATCCATGGCGACGATCGCGGCATTCCCGCCATCCTCATCGAGATCAGGCAGGACCTGTTGGCGAGCCGCACCGGCATCGAGGAATGGGCGAAGCGTCTGGCCGCAGCGTTGCCGGCGCAGCAGACAAAGGCTTCGTGAACAAGCTCGGCTACGTGAGCGCAACGCGAGAGCCCAGCCGTCGGTGAAAAGCCTCCACCCGACCTCAGGAAAAGATTTGCGACAGTTCTTCGACGCTGGTGCCTTCCTTGACCTGCCGCAGCTCGACATAGCTAACAGCCGTGGCCACCGACAGCACCATCGACAGTACGGTCGACACCAAGGCTGCCGCCACATCTGCAATGATCCCGCCAAACATGATGATGACCGCCAGCATTACCCACTGGATGACCATCGCGATGACTATCAGGATCAAGAACAGGCCAAATAGCGGCCAGCGGTTGCCCTTGGTCAGGACACGGCTGCGCGACATCGAACCGAACACGCCAAGCCGCTCCTGGATCAGAACCGGCACCGCCACGCACCATCCGAGCCATAAGATGATGCCGGGAACCAGCAAAGCTATCGACGCCAAGCCCGCACCCAGGGCGACGAGGAGGCCAATACCAAGGGTCGTCAGCAAATTGCGGATGGCTATCTGAATGCAGTCGCCAAAGGTCGGCCGCTTGCCGTTCAAGTCCTCGATCGTCGCCCGGACCAGCGCCGACTGGAGCAGCAGCGCGAAAACGAACGATAGCAATCCCGCAATAATCGTAATCCATGAATTCCGAAACATCATCGAGGGATCGGCCGCGGCGCCGGGGTCGCCCTGCAGAACCGCATCTATTTGCGGTTGGCTCCACAGCCGAAGAACAATCGCCGGCAAGCCTGAAAACAGCAGCGCGAGCCCAAGGCACAAGCCGATGTTGCGGCCGATCACGGCGAAGCTGTTGTTGAACACCCTGCCGATCTCGAATTTCTCAGGCCGTTCCAGTGTCGTTGAAGCCATGATTTCCCCCCCGTGTTTCGCCGTAGCAGTATCACGGCGCCCTAATAGTAGTTCTGCCAAGATTAACGGTGGGCGTCCAGCCCACTTGCAATTCTTGTGCTGCATTGTCAGTGTCGGCTGGGAACCACAGGTTGCAGGGGAGCGGGTGGCGGTGGCACAGCCAGGCACAGCGGAAGCCGAATGGCTGACCAATCTGCACAAGCAGCTGATCGCGGATAGTTCGATCCAGTTCGATCTGCCGGCCTATGTGCCGCCCCGGCCGCCGGACTGGCTGAAGCCGCTGCTCGACCTTTTGTCGTGGCTCGGTCCTTACATGATCTATCTGTTCTGGGGCGCCGTGATATCAGGCGTCGCCATCATCCTGCTCCTGGTCTTCCTCGAGGTGAAAGGCATCGCCTGGCGCCTGCCGTGGCAGCGCGCGCGGCCCGAGGTCGAGGCCGAAGAGACCTGGCGTCCCGACGCCGGCGCCGCGCAGATCCTGCTGTCGGAAGCCGATGCGCTGGCGGCGCGCGGCGACTATGACGAAGCAGTTCACCTGCTGCTTCGGCGCAGCGTCGCCGATATTGCCGGCCGGCTGCCCGATTTCCTGCGCCCGTCGCTTACCGCGCGCGACATCGCCAGTGCCCCTTCCCTGCCGGCACGGGCGCGCAGCGCTTTTACCGAGATCGCCCGCATCGTCGAAGCCGCGCTGTTCGCGCGCCGGCCGGTCGGCGCGGAAGGCTGGCGGCAAGCACGCGGCGCCTATGAACGTTTTGCCTTCCGGGATGCCTGGACGTGAGCGCACCGGCGGTCGAGGCGCAGGAGCCGTTCAATCGAAAAACGCTGTTTTGGGGGATTTTCGCCAGCCTGCTTGCGGCAGCCGGTTTCTTCCTGCTGTCCACCTATGCCCCCGATTTCCGGCAACCCGGTAATGGCGGCGCCACGCCGCTGTCGAAAAGCGGCGTTGGCTACGCCGGTCTGGCGGAGTGGCTGCGGCTCACCGGCGAAGCGCCGGCCATGGCGCGGACCGAGGACGATCTCGGCACCGACATGCTGCTGATCGTCACCATCTCGCCCGACAGCGATCCGGAGGCGCTCGACCACATCGTAAAACTTCGCCAGGACCAGCACACCCTCTTCGTGCTGCCCAAATGGCAGATCCTGCCGCTGCAGGAGCACGAAGGATGGAACATGAAATTCGGGCGATTGCCCGGTTCGGTGGTGAACGAATGGCTTGGTCGGATCGCCGATGCAAAGATCGGTGCCGGCCAGAGTACGGCAAAGCAGCTCGACATCGAGGGCCGGCTCGTCAACGCCCCGGACGAATTGCAGTGGGTACCGGACGAACACCCGGTCATTGCAGCCGGGAAAGGCCAGGCCGTCCTGACCCAAGTGGGGAACAAGCAGTTCTATATCCTGACGGACCCCGATCTGATCAACAATGCCGCGCTCGGGGATCCCGACAAGGCGGCGGCCGCGCTCGATCTGATCTCGTGGCTGCAGCCCGACGACGGGCCGGTGATGTTCGATCTGACGCTGCACGGCGCGGGGCGGAAGTACGATCTGGCCAAGCTTCTGGTCGAGCCGCCGTTCCTGGCGCTGACATTGACGATCCTGATCGCTGCGGCGCTGGCGTTCCTGCATGGCCTTGGCCGGTTCGGCCCGCCGCGTGCCGATCAGCGCGCGATTGCTTTCGGCAAACGTGCGCTGGTCGATACGACGGCGATGCTCATGCGGCGCGCCGGCCGGCTGGACGAGCTGGGCGACCGCTATGCGGCCTTGATGCGGGTGCGCGCCGGCGCACTGCTCGGGGCACCGCAAGGATTGCAAGGCAAAGCGCTCGACCACTGGCTCGACTCTCGCGATAAGGAGCAAGTCGATGGATTTACGACGCGCTCGCAAGCCGCAGGCGAGGCGAAGAATTTGAACCAGATGCAACAGGCGGCAGAGCGGCTGCACGACTGGACGGCAAGGAGGCTCGGTGAACGTCGATGATGTGAAGGCCCTGGCGACACGGATCAGGGGAGAAGTGGCCAAGGCGATTACCGGGCAGCACGATACGGTCGACCTGATGCTGATCGCCTTGTTTGCGGGCGGGCATATCCTGCTGGAAGGTCCTCCGGGCACGGCCAAGACAATGACCGCGCGCTGCTTCGCCCAGGCCCTCGGGGTGGCCTACGGGCGGATCCAGTTCACCCCGGACCTGATGCCCGGCGATATCGTCGGCTCGAACATCTACAACTTCCAGACCGGACAGTTCACGCTGACGCGCGGCCCGATCTTCTGCGATCTCCTGCTTGCCGACGAAATCAACCGCACGCCGCCCAAGACGCAAGCCGCATTGCTCGAGGCGATGCAGGAACATGCGGTTACGTTCGACGGTACCACGCATTCGCTCGGCCGCAATTTCATGGTCGTCGCGACCCAGAATCCGATCGAGCACCAGGGTGTCTATCCGCTGCCCGAGGCGCAGCTCGACCGCTTCCTGTTCAAGCACCGCGTCAGCTATCCCGGCCCCGAGGAAGAACGCGCCATCATCGTCCATCACGGCGGCGGCTCCGCCTCACATGACATCGCGCAATACGGCATCAAGGCACAGACGGACCGGGAGATGCTGCAGGAGGCACTTGCAACCGTCGGCTCCGTCACCCTTGTCGACGACGTCGTCGGCTACATTGCGGCCCTGGTACGCGCCACGCGTGAAAATGCCGATCTGGAAGTCGGGGCCAGTCCACGCGCCGGTGCCATGCTGGCACGGGCGGCGCGTGCCCGGGCGGCGCTGGACGGGCGCGCCTATGTGATCCCCGACGACGTCAAGGCACTGGCGGTGCCGGCGCTGCGCCATCGCGTCATCCTTTCGCCTGCCGCACAGATCGATGGCCGTCTGGTCGAGCAGATCGTCTCCGATCTGGTCGACCAGACGGAAGCACCACGTTGATCTATCCCAGCGGCCGAGCCGTATGGGCAGCCGCTGCCGGCGCAGTGCCGGCCTTCCTGGTCGCGCTGGCACTGCCGTCGTTCTGGTATCTTGGATTGCTGTGGGGTTGCCTGCTGCTTGCCTTCCTGGCGGTGGATGCCGCGGCGGGACGCGGGCGGGCATCGCTGAATGCCAGCATCGACGCGCCACAGCAGGTCGGGGTCGGCGGGCAGTTCAGCGCGCACGTCGCCGCCCGTTACTCAGGCCGGCCGCGCGCAATGGAGGCTCGCGTCGGGCACGATGCGCGCCTGGCGTCGGTGGGCGACAGCGGCGGGGCATTGCTGGCAACCGCCGGAGGCGGGTCGCTCGACCTCCGCTTCCAGGCGCTGCGGCGCGGCGTCGCCAGCTTCGACCGTCTTTGGCTGCGCTGGCGCGGGCCGTTCGGGCTGGTCTGGAACCAGGTCGTGCTGCCGGTGGAAAGCAAGGTAGCGGTGCTGCCCGACGTCAGCAGCGCCCGCGGCGAGGCGATCGCGCTGCTGCAGTATGCGGCCCTCGCCGAAGGCCATGCGCAGCGCCGCGCCGGTCAAGGCCGGGAGTTCGACGCGCTCAAGGATTACCAGCCCGGCATGGGCCGGCGAATGATCGACTGGAAGCGCAGCGCCCGCCACGGCAAGCTCCTGGCGCGCGAGTTCCGCATCGAGGAGAACAACAACATCGTGCTGGCCATCGATAGCGGACGCCTGATGTGCGAGCCGGTCGACGGGGTGCCGAAGGTGGACCGGGCGGTGACGGCCGCCTTGCTGTCGGCATTCATCGCGCTGAAGGGCGGCGACATGGTCAGCCTGTTCGGCTTCGATGCCCGGCCGCGCGTTTCGAGCGGCGCGGTGCGCGGCTCCGCCAGCTTTGCGATGATCCAGAAACGGGCCGCCGAGATCGACTATTCCAGCGAGGAGACCAATTTCACCCTGGCGCTGACGACGCTCGCGGCACGGCTCGACCGCCGTTCGCTGGTCATCATCTTCACCGATTTCGTCGATCCGATCAGCGCGGAATTGATGCTGCGGACCGTGGGCCGGCTCACCGAACGGCATCTGGTGCTGTTCATGATGATGAAGGACACCGAAGTGGAGGGCCTGGCCGACATGCCGCCACGCTCCGGCGAGGATGTTGCCCGCGCGGTCGTCGCCGGAGGGCTTTTGCGCGAAAGGCAGGTCGTCATCGGCCGGCTGCGGCTGCTTGGGGCGCATGTGATCGAAGCCGACCACAACCGGCTGGGCCCTGCGCTGGTCGAGCGTTACCTGCAATTCAAGCAGGAGGATTTGCTGTGACGGCGCCAGGACCCGGCAATGCTGTACGCGGCGACGCGGTACGCCAGTCGCTGGCCAGCTTCCGCCGGGAGCGCGAGGCCGACTGGAAAGCATTCGAGGCGCTGCTCGCGCGTGTCGAGAAGCGCGCGCCGCGGACGCTTTCCGAAGAGGAGCTGCTGTCGCTGCCGCTGCTCTATCGATCGGCATTATCTTCCCTTTCGGTGGCACGGGCGACGTCGCTCGACAACGCGCTGATCGGCTATCTCGAAGCGCTGTCGCTGCGAGGTTATTTCTATCTCTACGGCGCGCGTCGCGGGTTGCGGCAGCGGATTGCCGATTTCTTCCTGCACGACTGGCCCGGGGCCATTCGCGATCTGTGGCGCGAGACATTGGCGTCGGTCGTGCTGATGGTGATCGGCGTTGGTGCAGGCGCCTGGCTGGTGGCATCCGACAAGAGCTGGTTCGACGCGATCATCCCGTCCAGCCTGGCGGGGGGCCGCGGCCCCGATGCCTCGGCCGAACTGCTGCGCAGCATGCTTTATGATGGCGACAACGGCTTTCTCTCAGGCTTTGCCGCCTATCTGTTCACGCACAACGTCCAGGTCGCAATCCTGGCCTTCGCCCTTGGCTTTGCCTTCGCCGTGCCGACGGTACTGCTGATGCTGTTCAACGGCTGCATGATCGGCGCGTTGTTCGAAGTGTACTGGTCCAAGGGACTTGGCATGGAGCTCGGCGGGTGGCTGGCCATCCACGGCACCACCGAATTGTTCGCGATCGCTTTGGCCGGCGCGGCCGGGATGCGCATCGGCACCAGCATCGCCTTTCCCGGCGAATTGACACGCATGGCGGCAGCGGCTCGTGCCGGACGCATCGCCGCGAACGCCATGGTCGGCGTCTCGGTCATGCTGCTGTTTGCCGGGCTGCTCGAGGGCATCGGCAGGCAGACCATCACCAGCGACGTTACGCGCTATGCCATTGGCGGTGGCATGCTGGCGCTGTGGATCGGTTATTTCTATTTGTTCCGGGCGGTGCGGCATGGCGATCGTTAGACGCGCCGCCTTTGCGGCTATACGGCCGCTGATCACGCCCGAAGGCGTCGACCTTCGGATTAGGCTCGCCGACGCCGGCACGCGGGCTGCCGCCTTCCTCCTCGACGTCGTGTTCATCGCCGTGGCTGCAATCGTGATCACGATCGTCGCGCTGTTTGGGGTTGGAGGCCTTGGCAGCGAGGGATTTCAGCCACTCTTCGTCGTCTGGATTATCCTGATCTTCTTTCTGCGCAATGCCTACTTCATCATCTTCGAAGCGGGCCGGCGCGCGTCTACGCCCGGCAAGCGGATCGTCGGCATCCGGGTCGCGTCACGTAGCGGAGACGGCCTGTCGATCGACCAGGTCATCGCCCGCAACCTGATGCGCGAGATCGAGGTGTTCCTGCCGCTGTCGATCATCGTTGGACGCAGCGGGACCGACCTTGCCGACACGCTGACGACGGTGTTCGGCCTAGTGTGGACGCTGCTGTTTGCCTTGTTTCCGCTCTTCAATCGCGACCGCATGCGGATCGGCGACCTGTTGGCGGGGACCTGGGTGGTCGAGGCGCCGAAGCGCGCCTTGCTGGAAGATCTGTCGGCCCGGCAGGATGCGGGCTCTGGCGCGTTCCGGTTCAGCCACGCCCAGCTCGATGCCTATGGAATTGCCGAACTCCACAAGCTGGAGGAGGTGCTGCGCCGCGACGACTATTTCGCTCTGCGGACCGTTGCCGAAACGATCGGACGCAAGATCGGCGCAGCGCCACAAGCCCATGACGCGCGCACATTCCTGACGGCGTATTATGGGGAGCTACGAGCCCATCTCGAGCGCAAGCTGCTGCTGGGCAACCGCAGGGCCGACAAGCATGCGCGGTAGACCGGAGGAGGGACGAGATGCAGGTCAAAATTAGCGCGACTGAGGAATCCAGGATAGATCGCGCAATTCAGGCGGCGGTCTCTGGGTCTTGGGAAGAATTCAGCAGCCTCACCGACACTCCCTTTCCAAACGACGAATCGATGCGAGAGCAATTCGACGATTCCTTCCCCCGACTTCAGCAAGCGGGAGGAAATTGGAAACGAGAAATGGGCGTTGAGATCCTGGATGACGGAGCGCGCTTAATAATAGCGAGAATAGAAGCGCCGCCCACGGTGGATATCGTTTTTTCACTGCACAGCACGAGCGAATTCAGTGACAGCACAATCGACATTCGGACATTTTTTCAGCAGCTGAATTGGGACTCCTAGCTATCAGCTCCGGCATTTCCAACCAGCGCTACCTCCTGCCCTACCCCACCCACTTCTCGTAGTCGGATACCAGCAGGTGCAGCGGCGCTGTGTCCTCGTCGATGTCCGCGAAGCGGCCGATCGGTTCGCGGAAGACATTGTCGGTGAGATCGTCGTTGACGGTCGAGACCTCGCCGATCAGCACGTCCTTGCCCTCGGCCCAGAAGGCATGCCAGACGCCAGGCAGCAAAGTGACGCTCTGGCCCGGGTCGAGCTTCAGGAGCCCACCCGCAGGCAGCCTGTGGATCGTTCCGTCGACAGGCACCGATACTTCGGCCTTCGGATCGATGCCGCCATCGCGATCGTGCATGAACAGCTCCAGCACCAGCTTGCCGCCGCCACGGTTGATGATGTCTTCGGCCTTGATGTTGTGGCGGTGCATCGGCGACAGCTGATCCTTGCGCGAGATCATGATCTTCTCGGCATAGAGCATGCCCATGCCCTTCTTCATGTCCTCGTAGCGGCCGTTGCGGACGGTGAACAGGAAGAGGCCGAGATCGTTGAACTTGCCCTGGCCGTAATCGGTGATGTCCCAGCCAAGCCGCGAGGAAAAGATCGCCGACGAATCCTGCCGGCGCGCCTTCATATCTTCCGGGGTCCAGTAGGCGAAGGGCGGCATGATGTAGCCGAACGAACGAATGAAGGCGTCGGCGTCGCGGATGATATCGTTGATGGCGGAGCGTTTCATGGTCGTGGTTCCTTCCCGTCGCGTTCCAAACGCTAACCGCATAGCCGAACGCCCATCCGGTGTCGATGCAAACTGCGGTCGCTGGCCCCATGACATGCGGTCCGATCAGGGCCATAAGGTCAACCAATTTTCCGATGGTGGGACCATGCGCAGCATAGACGACCTCGATACGCCGGCGATCCTGATCGATACCGGCCGCGCCGAAGCCAATATCGCGCGGGCGCAGGCCCATGCCGACCGGCACGGGCTGAAGCTCAGGCCGCACATCAAGACCCACAAGCTGCCCTACTGGGCAAAAAAGCAGGTCGCGGCCGGCGCCGTCGGCATCACCTGCCAGAAGATCGGCGAAGCCGAGGTCATGGCCGACGCCGGGCTGACCGACATTTTTCTGCCCTACAACATTCTGGGCAGAGCCAAGCTCGAGCGCTTGCTGGCGCTGCACCGGCGGGTGGCCCTGTCGGTGACGGCTGACAGCATGGAAACGCTTAACGGGCTCGCCGCAACCTTCAGCGATCCCGGCCACCGCCTGCCGGTGCTGGTGGAATGCGACACCGGCAGGGGCCGCTGCGGTGTGCAATCGGCCGGCGAAGCTGTCGCGCTGGCCAGGGAGATCGACAAGGCCACGGGGCTCGTCTTCGGCGGCCTGATGACCTACCCGGCGGCGGGCCGCGCCGCCGAGACCGAAGCCTGGCTTTCCTTGGCGCGCGATGTCCTTGCGGAGACAGGCCTAGCCTGCGAGTGCATCTCCAGCGGTGGCACGCCGGATATTTGGCGCTCGGGTCAGGACAGCGTCGTTACCGAGTACCGGCCCGGCACCTACATCTATCTCGACCGCTATCAGGTCGCCAAAGGCGTCGGCAGCCTCGACGACTGCGCGCTGACGGTGCTGTCGACGGTGGTCAGCCACCCGACGCCGACACGCGCCATTCTCGACGCCGGCAGCAAGGCCCTGTCCAGCGACACGCTGGGGCTCGCCGACTTCGGCGAGCTGCTGGGCATTCCCGGCGCGAAGGTGACCGGCCTCAGCGAAGAGCATGGCAATGTCACGCTGTCAGGCGACGCCAAGCTTCGCATCGGCGAGCGCGTGCGCGTCGTGCCCGACCATTGCTGCGTCGTCACCAATCTGTTCGACGAGGTGCATCTGATCGAAGGCGACAGGGTGCTGGAAACGTTGGCGGTGGCAGCACGCGGGCGTATGGCCTGATCCCGTCGGTTGGCTACCGTTCGGCTTGCCTCGCCGCGACGCGGCGCATCGAAATGACCCGGCGGCGCCGGATCTCGGTGCGCATCGCCATCAGATGCAGCGCGAAGAACAATACGGTGAAGCCGACCGCCATCACCAGCAACGGCCACAACAGGCTTGGATCGATGGTCGGCCCGCCGAGCCGGAACACTGAAGCCGGCTGATGCAGCGTGTTCCACCAGTCGACCGAGAATTTGATGATCGGGATGTTGATGAAGCCGACCAGGGTGATGATTGCCGCAGCCCAGGCGGCGCGCCCGGCATCGTCGAGCGCGCGGGTCAGCGCGATAATGCCGAGATACATCAGGAACAGGATGAAGACCGAGGTCAGCCGCGCATCCCACACCCACCAGGTGCCCCACATCGGCTTACCCCAGATCGAACCGGTGATCAGCGCAAGGGCGGTGAAGACGGCGCCGATGGGTGCCGCCGATTTCAACGCCACGTCGGCCAGCGGATGGCGCCAGACCAGCGTGCCCAGCGCCGAGACCGCCATCAGCGTGTAGCACATCATGGCAAGCCAGGCGAAAGGCACGTGGATATACATGATGCGCACGGTGATGCCCTGCTGGAAATCCTCAGGCGCCGTGAAGCTCATATAGAGACCGACAGCGAGGATGATGGCGGCCACGCTCGCCAGCCACGGCACGACCTTGTCGGCCAGCCCGACGAACCGCGTCGGGTTGGCAAGGTCCATCCAGCCGGAGAGGCGTGAAGTCGTGTCGCTCATGCGGCCTTACATAGACCGCCGGCGGAGTTGCGGCAACCACAGCGCCGAGACGCGTCTCTCCTTCTCCCCTTGTGGGAGAAGGTGGATCGGCGCGTTAGCGCCGAGCCGGATGAGGGGTGCTGGACGGAGTGAGGCGCCATGACCCTATCTGCCGTGCGCCTGAATCTCGATTTTGGATGGAGGTTGACGTCAAGCTGGAGCACCCCTCATCCAACCGAGCTTCGCTCGGCCACCTTCTCCCACAAGGGGAGAAGGAGAACCGCGCCACGCTCAGGCGGCTTCGTTCACCGCACGGCTGAGGCGGCGAACCTCCTCGTCGTTGAGCAGGCCGCCGGCGCGCAGCAGGCTGGCGAAGCGGCCATTGCGCAGCGACAGTTCGGTGAACCCGCCCATCTCGACCACCCGGCCCTTGTCCATGAACACGACCAGATCGGCGTCGCGAACGGTGGTCAGGCGGTGGGCGATGATGAAGGTGGTGCGGCCGCGCCGCAACTCGTCGATGGCTTCCTTGACGCGGTCTTCCGTCTCGACATCGAGCGCGCTGGTCGCCTCGTCGAGAACCAGGATGGGCGCGTCCTTCAGCACGGCGCGGGCAATTGCGATGCGCTGACGCTCGCCGCCGGACAGCTGTCCGCCGCGCTCGCCGACGACCGTGTCGTAGCCCTCGCTCTTCGACAGGATGAAATCCTGCGCGGCGGCGGCGTTGGCCGCGGCATGGACCTCGTCATAGGTCGCCTCGGCACGGCCGACGCGGATGTTGTCCTCGATCGAGCGGTTGAGCAGGCCGGCATCCTGGAACACGGTGGCGATCGAATGGCGCAGCGACTTGCGGGTCACCGTGCGGGTATCGATGCCGTCGATCAGGATGCGTCCGCCGGACGGGGCAAAGACGCGCTGCAAAAGGTTGATGAGCGTCGTCTTGCCGGCGCCCGTCGGGCCGACGATAGCGACGGTCTGACCGGCCTGGACCTCGAACGACGCGTCGTCGACGCCCTGCCCGGAATTGCCGAACTCGAAGCAGACATTCTCGAAACGCACATGGCCGGTGACGTTGACGAGGTCGCGCAGCCCGTCGGGCTCGGCGGCATCGGAAGCGGAGTCTTCGAGATGATAGAATTCCTCGAGCTTGGCGCGTGCCTCGGAAATCTGGTTGGCGAAAGCCGACATCTGGTCGAGCCGGGCAATCAGCAGCGTGGCAAAGCCGGTAAAGGCTATGACGTCGCCGATGCGCAACTGGCCGTGCGTCACCAGGTAGGCGCCAATCAGAAGCACCACCATCATCGAAATCGTCGACGACAGGCGATGCAGCGCGTTGGCCATTGCCCACCAGTCGAGCACCGGATTCTGCACATCGAGCAGATTCTTGACGTAGCGCTTCAGCGCCTCGGTCTCGTGGCCGATGCGGTTATAGCTCTGCAGGACGGCGACGTTGCTGACCGAGTCGGTCACATGCGCAAACACCTTGTGGTAGTGACGCTCCACGGCCGCCTGGCCTTCCTTGGTGCGCCGCATCACCAGCCGTCCGATGCCGACATAGAGCGCGCCAAGCGCCAGCAGCACCATCGACATGCGGATATCCATGCTGAGCGCCGTGGGCACCAGCAGAACCAACGCGACCGCTGTCGACAGGTGCTGCCTCATGAATTCGAGCCAGAGGCTGAACAGGGTCTCGACCGCCCGCAGAAGCGTATGCAGGGAATTGGAGGTGCCGCGCTGATGATGCCAGGCAAGCGGCATGGTGATCACGCGCTCGAACGACTGGCAAAGAACCTCGCTGCGCCGCTGGTGGGCAAAGCGATCGGCGCCGCGCGCCACCAGAACGAAGGCGACGATATTGAAAGCGCCGATGCCGGCCCACATTGCGAGCGTCGAGAACACCGAGCCGCGGTCCGAAATGGCATCGATCACCCGGCCGAACATGATCGGCTCGAGGATGGCGATAATGGCAAGCGTGACATTCGCCCCGCAGATAAACGCAACGCGTTTCCTGTCGGCGGCGAGATAACCGAGCGCTCGCCAGTAGATTTGCAGAAGTGACACTTCAGCTACTCCGCCAATTATTTATGGTGCAGTGCGTCATTTTTTGACTCGTACCGGTTGACGCATCGCAAAACAATGCTCGTCTACCTCTTCCGTTCCCAATCCGCGAACAAAAGATGACGACGCTTCGAAATTTGCCGTGATCGTCTAACAGTTTGAGATAAAAGGTGAAATGTCAGCGTTGCGGCAAAATCATGGCAGCTGGAAAGCACTGCCACAATTTTAATCAGTAAAAACCTTGAGCACGACATCCAAAGTCGAATGCAGGCATTCAGCAAGGTCAAATGCAAATATAATCGATAGAGAGACTTGGAGCGCCGTGCGTTCCCTGAGGAACCGCAAGGGACGCTCCAACCCCTTGAATCTAGGCCGGTATTCTGACGATCACCTCGGCATTGTCTCCGGCTTTTGGCTCGAAGGACGAAGATTTGGTCTTCGTGCCATTCACTTCAAGTGAGATGGCCCGGGCCTTTTTGTCGCGGACGACGCGTACCTTGATCTCGGCGCCCAGCATCTTCAGGGTCGCCGTATAGCCGTCCCAATGGCTGGGAAGTCTCGGCGTGAATTGAATGCGCTGTCCGCGGCGCTCTATGCCGAGAACGCTCTCGACCGCCGCGCGATAAAGCCAGCCCGCCGAACCGGTATACCAGGTCCAGCCGCCGCGGCCGCCCTTGTCTTGCCCGGAATAGACGTCGGCCGCGACGATGTAGGGTTCGACCCGATAGCGCTCTGCCGCGGCTTCATCGAGCGCATGGTTGACCGGGTTGAGCATCGAAAGGCAGCGGTAGGCATCGTCGGTGCGACCCATCTCGGCGAGCGCAATGACGAACCACGTCGCCGCGTGCGTGTATTGGCCGCCGTTTTCACGGACACCCGGCGGATAGCTCTTGATGTAGCCCGGGTCCTTTTCCGTCCTGGAGAAGGGCGGGGTGAACAGTTTGACGATCTTGAGCTCGTCGTCGACGAGCACTTTCATCGCCTGCCCCATTGCCGTCGTCGACCGCGCAGCGTCGCCCTCGCCCGAAAGCACGCTCCAGGACTGGGCGATCGAGTCGATCTTGCACTCGTCCGAATTGCGCGAGCCGAGCGGCGTGCCGTCGTCGAAGCTGCCGCGCCGATACCACTCGCCATCCCACGCCGTGCTTTCCAGCGCCCGCTTCAGCACCTCGGCGTGCTTCGTCCAGGCTTGCGCGCGCTTGGCGTCGCCCTGCGCCTTGGCGACAGCGGCAAAGTCGCCCAGCGTCTTCAGCAGGAACCAGCCCAGCCATACGCTCTCGCCCTTGCCGTGCTCGCCGACGCGGTTCATGCCGTCGTTCCAGTCGCCGCCCAGGATCAGCGGCAGCCCGGCCGGACTGCTGCGCTTGACGGCAAGATCGAGCGCTCGCGCGCAATGGTCATAGAGCGAGGCTGTCTTCTTCGAGATTTCCGGGATGAAGAAAGCATCGTGCTCGCCTTCGCCCAGCGCCTGCCCCTCGATGAAGGGCAGTTGCTCCTTCAGGATCGCGGTGTCGCCGGTCACCAGCATGTAGCGCGCCGTGGCGTGGGCCAGCCAGACCACGTCGTCCGAGATCATGGTGCGGACGCCTGCCTCGGTGCGCGGCAGCCACCAATGCTGCACGTCGCCTTCGGGAAATTGCCGCCGCGCCGCGTTGAGGATCTGATCACGCGCCAGCTGGGGGTCATGGGCCAGCAAGGCCAAGGTGTCCTGCAACTGATCGCGGAAGCCGAAGGCACCGCTCGCCTGATAGAACGCAGAGCGAGCACGGATGCGGCAGGCCAGGCTCTGATAGGGCAGCCAGTGATTGACCATGGCGTCGAGTGCCTTGTCCGGCGTCTCGACCTGGATGGTGTCGAGAAAGCCGCGCCATGTGCGCTCGTTGTCGGCCAGCCGCTGATCGAAATCCCTGGAGCGATGGGTCTGCACCAGTGCGCTGGCCTCCTCGGGCGAGGCTGCGTCGCCGAGCAGCCAGAGCAGCGTGACGTCGCCACCGGCAGCGATGTCGATGTCGCGTGCGATGGCCGCGCAGGGATCGTCGCCGGCCTCGACACGGCCCGACAGGCCGGCGCCGCTCAGCACGGCATGCGGAAACTCGCTGGTACCCAGCCTGCCAATGAATTCACCGCGGTCGGCGGTGACCGAATGCACGGCGCCGTCGGTGGCCAGGAAGGCGATCCGCTCGCCGAAATCGAGCCCATAGGGATTTTGCGCCAGCAATGCGCCGGTTGCGGCATCCCTGGACGGAACGATGCTTGCGGCGGTGCGCGAACGATGGCCGCCAAGAACCCACTCCGCATAGGCATAGACGCGCAGCCGCATCGGCACCGATCCCGAATTCTGGATGCGCAGCCGCGATATCTTCACCGGATCGACGGGATCGACGACATGGGTCAGGTCCATCGACAGCGGCCCGCGCTTTGAACGGAACGTCGAAAAACCCTGCCCGTGCCAGGTTTCGTAGGTCATTGTCGGGTCACGCACCATGGCGGCCAGCGGCGAGAACGCTTTGCCACTGGCGTGATCGTAGATGTAGATGCCCTCGCCCGGCCGGTTGGTGACCGGATCGTTCGACCATGGCGTCAATTGATAGTCGCGACTGTTGCGGCTCCAGGTGAAGGCAGCGCCTTCAGCCGAAATGTGGAACCCGAACGATGGGTTGGAGATGACGTTGATCCATGGCTGCGGCGTCGTACGCCGGCCGGCAAGACGCACGACGTAGTGGCGTCCGCCGCCATCGAAGCCGCCGAAACCGTTCCATTGGTCGAGCCCGCTGCCGTCGACGCGGCCCTCGATCAGTGCCTGGGCGGCAAACGCTTGCGCCGTCGGCACCGGCAAGGACGGCTCGCGAAGTGCTGCAAAGTCGGCCGGCTGAAGGGCGTCTCGCGCCTGCAGTGCCGCGGCCTCGGCGCGCTCGATCTGGTCGAAGATGGTGCCGTTGCGCGTATGCAGCACCACCCGGGCGACGGCGAGCAAGGTCTTGTAGGTCGTTTCCTCCATCAGGTCGCGGCGCACCGCGAAGATATGCTGGCGGGGTCCGAGTTCCTTGCCGCGCAACCGGCTGTTTTCGCAGAGCGTCTCGACCGCGCGCTGCAGGTCCTGGACGTAGGACGACGCTTGCTCGTTGACGACGACAAAATCGATCATCATGCCGCGGGCGCGCATGTATTCCTGGAAGCGAAGCGCCTGGGCGACGATCTCCAGATCGGCGACATCGGCGATCCTGACCAGGAAAATCGGAAAATCGCCGGATATGCTGGTCGGCCACAGACTGGACTGCCTGCCGAGGCCGGAGGCGATGGATTCGCCGGGAAGGCGCAGGAACGGATCGGGATAGATCAGATAGCGCGCCAGCTTCTGCACATTGGCGGCATCGGACAGGCTGAGGCCGAGGTGACGGGTCTGCACCTGCGAGCGCGTCCAGGCGAGCATCGCCTGGCGGGCGAAGCTTTCAGGATGGTCGAGCCGCGCGATGGCGGCGTCCAGCTCGGCGCGATCGGTGCCGACGACGGTCCAGAAGGTCAGCGAAATCTTCTTGTTGGCTGGCACACGCACCTGCCGGCGAAGCGAGGCGATCGGATCCAAGGTGAAACCGGAATGGCCGCCAAGCTTGGCGCCGGGATCAAAGGCAGCCGCGTCCGTGATGGTGCGGCCACGGCCGATGAAGGCGCGCCTGTCGGTTTCCGCTTCGGCGTCGCGCGCCGATCCAGACGGATCGGTGACGAAATGCACCATGGTGACGTCGGGTTCGTCCTTTTCGCGCTTGCGCCTCGTGGCGAAGATTGCGCCGTTGTTCGGCGCGATCTCGGTTTCCACGAACATCTTCGAAAAGGCCGGATGGGCATTGTCCGACGGCTCGGAGCCCAACACCAGTTCGGCAAATGAAGTCACTTCGATGTGGCGGTCGGCAGCGCCGTCATTGTAGAGCGTCACCCGCCGGCCCTCGCCATTGCCTTCCGAGATGACGATGCACTCGACCTCCGAACGCAGCGACCCTACCGATTTGACGAAGCTCGCCTTGTCGTCGGAAAACAGCGTCTGCACGCGCTCGTCGGCGGCACGCTTCGGCTCGGCTGTGGCCGACCACCAGTCGCCATTGCTGGCGTCGCGCAGGAAGATATAGGAGCCAAGGCGGTCCTCGGTCGGATCCGGCTGCCAGCGCGTGACGGCAAGTTCGCCCCAGCGGCTGTAGCCCGAACCGGTGGCAGTGGCCATGACCGAGTAGCGGCCGTTGGACATGACACTGGTCGAGCGCAGCGCCCTGAGCGGATCGAGCACAATGCGCGTATCCGGGCTCTCGAGCTCGGTCTCGTCCTTCGAGCGCTCGTCGGCCTCGGTCCTGACGGTCGCGGTCGGGATGTCGCGCGGCGCCCTTTCCTGCAGCAGCAATTCGGCCGACTCGATCACCGGATCGCTGTGGAAGCGATCGCGCAGGCGCCCCTCGAAGATCGCATCGGCAACGGCGGCGATCGACATGCCGGAGTGGTGGGCCATGTAGTTCAGCACGACGGCGTGGTCGGTGCCTTCGGGGACGCGCTGCGGCGTGAAATCCACCGCGTCGTAAAAGCCATGCCGGCCAAGTGCGCCCAGCCGCCTCAGCCTGGCTAGGTTCTGCACGGATTCGCGTGGCGTGAACTGCGCTGCCAGCACGGTCGCGTAAGGCGCGATCACCGTGTTTTGGCCAAGACCGCGCTTCAGGCCGAGCCCGGGCACGCCGAAATTGGTGTACTGATAGGTCAGTTCGCGGTCGCGGGCGTTGTAGGCCGCTTCCGAAATCCCCCAAGGAACGTTCTTCGAACGGCCATACTGGATCTGGCGCTTGATGATGAGCTTGCTGGTCTGGTTGAGAATGCTGCCTTGCGGCTCCTTCATCACCAGCGGCGGCATCAGATATTCGAACATCGAGCCGGACCAGGACATCAGTGCGCCCTGGAAGCCGATCTCGACGATCGGCCGGCCGAGCCGGAACCAGTGCTCGGTCGGCAAATCGCCCTTGGCGATGGCGAACAGGCTGGTCAGCCGCGCCTCGGAGGCCAAAAGGTCGTAGCAGCTTTCGTCGAGCTGATGCTCCTCGACCCGGTAACCGATCGACAAGAGCTTGCGTTCGGGCCGCATCAGGAACGAGAAATCCATCTCGAAGGCGAAACGGCGAGTGCGCTCGCGCAAGGTCAGAAGCTTGGCCCGCAATGCCGCGACGGCGTTTTCGTCGCTGTGCGCGTCGTGCACATGCGCCTCGCAGGTGGCTTCGAGCCTGGCCGCCCAATCGGCGATCGTGTCGCTCTGGGTCGATGCGGCCTCGGTGTGGATGGCTGTCGCGAGCTTGCGTATCTCGCCGGCCAGGACGGCCAGGTTGATAGTGCGGATCGACGCCATCTCTGGCTGCGCCTTGATCAAATCCACCGCCCGCCGCATGCCGTCGAGACGGTCGGCGAGCCGCTGGCGCAAGGGCCGCAATTGACGCCGGTCGTCGGGCAGTTCCTCAAGGCTTTCGTCGAGGATGGTGACGGTGTCGAGGATGCCTTCGAAGTCGCCCTGCACATGGACCGACGGTGCTTCCGCCCATTCGGCGCAGGCAGCGGCTACGGCCACCAAGTGCCCGGCGAGATTGCCGCTGTCGACGGCCGAAATGTAGAGTGGATAGAGCGGCTTCAACGTCGTGGTGTCGTACCAGTTGAAGAGATGGCCGCGGTCGCGCGGCATGCTCTCGATGGTCGACATGGTCGCGTCGATGCGGTTGACGGCGTCGGAGAGGCTGATCCAGCCGAAATCGCGTGCCGAAATCACGGACAGGAGGTAGACGCCGATATTGGTCGGCGAGGTGCGGGGCGCCACCACGGGGGCCGGGCTCTCCTGGAAATTATCCGGCGGCAGATGGTGATGCTCGGCCGTCACGAAGGTCTCGAAATAATGCCATGTACGCCGCGCCACGGTGCGCAGCGCGTGAATGTCGGCCGCCGATATGCGCAGGCGGTCCTCGGTTTCGGCCGAACGGCTGATCCAGCAGGCGATGGCGGGCGAGCCGATCCAGAACAAGGCGAAGAAGAAGGCGACGAAGGCCCCGGTGGAATCGGCCAGCACCGGGACCGCGAGGCCGACGACGCCGATGATCACCGCCCCGTACATGATGCTGTAATAGGAGCCGAGATCGTTGTCGCCGCCCTTGTGTGCCTGCGAGGCGGTGCGCCATTCGAGCAGGTTCTGGCGGCTGACGAACAGGCGGTAGAGCGTGCGGATGACCGCGTCGCCCATCATCCAGGCAAGGTGCGCCATCAGCACGATCTTCAGTGCCACCAGGGCGGTACCGAAGGCAACGTCGCGCGCCAATGCCGAGAAATGGCCGCGCGGCGTCTGGTCGCCGCTCTTCGGCAGGATGGCGTTGACGATGTCGAAAGTGGGCGCCATGAACAGCGTAAGGATCAGCAGCGCCTGCCATTGCGCGGCCTGCGTGAAGGGCAGCAGCGTCCAGCCGGCGATCGCGGCCATCACCCAGAAGATCGGCGTCAGCGAGCGGCGCAGATTGTCGACCATCTTCCAGCGCGACAGCGCCGGCACGCTTGAGCGCGGGCCGAGGATGAAGCCCAGAAGCTGCCAGTCGCCGCGTGCCCAGCGATGGTGGCGCGATGCGTCGACCGAATAGCGGGTCGGATAGTCCTCGACCAGTTCGACGTCGGTGACCAAAGCCGATCGCGCCAGCGCGCCTTCGAGCAGATCGTGGCTGAGGATGGTGTTTTCCTCGATACGGCCCTTCAGCGCCGCCTCGAAGGCATCGACATGGTAGAGACCTTTGCCGGTGAAGGAGCCGTCGCCGAAGATGTCCTGGTAGAGGTCCGAGACGGCGAAGACGTACGGATCGAGCCCGCGATTGGCGGAAAACACGCGCTGGAAGAACGATGCCTCGTCGCCACTGGTCAGCGACGCGGTGATGCGCGGCTGCAGGATGGAATAGCCTGCTGTGACCTCGCGCCGTGCCGCGTCGAAATGCGGACGGTTGAGCGGGTGGCAAAGCTTGCCGACCAGCGCAGCGACGGCGTCGCGGGTGGTGCGGGTGTCGGCGTCCAGCGTCATCACATGGACGACGTTCTCCGGCAATGGCATTTCCAGTGGCAGGAAGGTGGTGTCGCTGTCGCCGCGCAGCAGAAGGTTCAACTCGTGCAGCTTGCCGCGCTTGCGCTCCCAACCCATCCAGACGCCTTGCGACGCGTTGTAGAGCCGGCGCCGATGCAGCAGATAAAAGCGCGGCGCGCCTTCTGAGGGATAGCGGGCGTTCAGCCTGGCGATTTCGGCGCGGGCGAATTCGAGGATTTCGACATCCGCCGTATCGATCTCGGTCTTGCTGTCCGGCCAGTCGGAAAGCAGCGCGAAATAGATCTCACCCGCCGTGTTGGCAAGGTGATGCACTTCGATGTTGCGGATGTTCTCCTCGACATCGTCGCGCGAGCCGATCAGCGACGGCACCACCACCAGCGTGCGCGCCTCGGACGGCACCCCGTGCCTGAAATCATAGCCGATGAGACGCGTAGGCTTCAAAAACAGCGAGACGACGGTGTTGAAGAATGCGAGCGCGCCTTCGCTGGCCGGCACCGCGAACAGGGCCAGCATCAAGACGATAGGTGGCACCGACAGGCCGAGATTGGCGAGCGCATTGCCGGAAACGACCAGAAGCAGGACCGTCAGCGCAAACACCGGCACGACGATGCCCAGCCATCCGGTCTTGCGGAACGTCCGGTTGATCGTCTTGCCGATGGTCGGCCGGTAGCCGATCGACCGCTCGAGCTCCGTCCGGCGCGGGCCGACCAGAAAGAAGCCGACGTCGGTGTGAGCGATCGGACCAGTTTCGGAGCCCGGTGCATCGGCAGCATGGCCGGCGAGTTCGATCGCCCTTTCGGCAACGCGAAATTCGGAAAGATCGGAACGGCGTGCCAGCTCCTCGATCGCAGTCCGATATTGGTCACGCGAAAAGAAATCGAGCGCCGCAAAATCGGTGCGCTCGCGCAGCAAGGTGTCGATGCGGCTGACGCCCTCGAACCACACCGTCCAGTCGATGTCGTTGATGAGGCGCAGGCCACGGATGATGTTGCCGGTGGTCACATTGCCGCTGGACAGCGTGCGGTGCTCGCTGAGGATGATTTCCTCGGCGTCGGAGCCGGTCCTTTCAAGTTCGCCCTCCAGCCATTCCAGCGCCCTGCCGGCATTTTGCGAGCCGTCGCGCAGCCGGTAGAGCAACTGGGTGGCGAAGGTGGTGTCCTGCGCATGGGCGCTGTAGCTGGAAAGTATCGCCTGCCGGTCGGCGCTGTCGTCCGTCGCCAGCACACGGTCGGCGACCTCGTTGGCGATCTGGCGCAACTCCCGCGTGCGATTGACGCGGACCGCGATCCGGCGAAGATTCTCGATCAGGACGAAGCGCAGCAGCGACGGCAGCGCCCATAGTTCGCCGATCTTCAGCGGCTCGACGGACTGGAAGCCTTCGACGATCGCCTTGAACATGGCCGACGAGACGGAACTGTCGGAATGGGCGACATAGGTCCATGCGACCGCCAGTGCGCGCGGCACGCTGGATCCGTCGGACAGTTTCAGCGTCGGTAACTGGCGGTAGAAGCGGCGCGGCAGGTCGCGCTTGACCTGGAAAATGGTCTCCTCGACCAGGTAGTTGTTGTCGAGCAGCCACTGTGCCGCAGGCGTGATCGTTTCGCCCCTCGCCTGTGCGGCGTTGGTGGAACGGTAGACATCGAGAATCTTCTTGGCGCTGTCGCGGATGCGCGCCTGAAAATCGAAAGGCGTCAGACCGAACAAATCCTTGGCATCGCCATTGGCAAGGGCTGAGCCCAACGCTCGCAGCCGATCTTCCGGCAGGAAATTGGAGCGTATCGGCTCGTCGGTGACAGCTGGGAAGCTGGCGCTCGTCTTTTCGATCTGTGCGAGATTGGTCTGGATATTCATCTAAGGTTCCGTGTTGGGGACGCAGTGCGGCGTCACCGCCACGGCAATGTCCCTAAAACCGGTCCAAATGCAATTGGTTGCATCGCAACACTTGGCCGAAAGTTTGTTTCCGCACTACGACAAGGTGTCGTCTTTCGACAACTTCCAGGCGAGCACTCCGAGCATCGTTTCGGCTTCTGATCGGCGGAAGATTCAGGCTTTTTCGTGATGCCGGGACCAGCTTACGCGATATTTGGCCGGCATCGCGATCATGTTTGGAAACAGGCGTTAATCGTTGCCGGCAATGCGGTCGATGCGGATCACGAACAGCATCGCCGGCCGGACGGGGTCCAGACGCAGTTCCGGTGCTTCCGGTCCGAGCAACAATGTATCGAGCGGCCCCAGTTGCGCGGGTGCCGCGCCGGCCACCCTGAACCCGCCGTCGACGCACAGGATGAGCGTCGCATCGGCGTCAGCCCGGATTTCCGTCGGAGCCGAAATCAGAAGGCGCTCGACCGTGTGGATCGCCCGGGCGCGGCGGGTCATGACGTTAAGATCGGTGATCGGACCGGCGATCAGCGTGGCTTGCGTCGGCACGTCGGCCGGAAAGGCAAGCGGTGCGGAAGCCTTGGTGACTTCGACCGGCAGCCGGCCGGCGATATCGAGGACCATGCCCTCGCCTTCCAGCACGGCCAAGGTCCGGTCGATGCCGGCAAAGCCGGAGAACGGCCCGCTGTCCTCGACGCGCGCCATCGAGACGCGCCAGTCGAAATCATCGAGTCCGGCGCCTGACGGCGAAACGGCAATCTCCGTCGTCACCCCGCCGCCATTCTTCCACGGCATTGACCGGTATTCGGCTGCCCGAAGGATGTGCAAGGCGCGGCTCAGCCCAATATGCCGGGCAGGTTGAGCTGGTTCTCCCTGGCGCACTCGATCGCGATGTCGTAGCCGGCATCGGCGTGGCGCATGACGCCGGTTGCCGGGTCGTTCCACAAGACCCGTTCCAGGCGCTTGGCCGCTTCGCGCGTGCCGTCGGCGACGATGACCATGCCGGCATGCTGCGAGAAGCCCATGCCGACGCCGCCGCCATGGTGCAACGATACCCAGGTGGCGCCGGAAGCGGTGTTGAGCAGGGCGTTGAGCAGCGGCCAGTCGGAGACGGCATCCGAGCCGTCCTTCATCGATTCCGTCTCGCGGTTCGGCGAGGCGACCGAGCCGGAATCGAGGTGGTCGCGACCGATGACCACCGGCGCCTTCAGTTCGCCCGTGGCGACCATCTCGTTGAAGGCGAGGCCGAGCCGGTGGCGGTCGCCAAGGCCGACCCAGCAGATGCGCGCCGGCAGCCCCTGGAAGGCGATACGCTCACGCGCCATGTCGAGCCAATTGTGCAGATGGGTATTGCCGGGCGTCAGCTCGCGCACCTTGGCGTCGGTCTTGTAGATATCCTCGGGATCGCCGGAAAGTGCTGCCCAGCGGAACGGGCCGATGCCGCGGCAAAACAGCGGACGGATATAGGCCGGCACGAAGCCCGGGAAGGCAAAGGCGTTCTCGAACCCCTCCTCCTTCGCCACCTGGCGGATGTTGTTGCCGTAGTCGAGCGTCGGCACGCCGGCGTTCCAGAACGCCACCATCGCCTCGACATGCTCGCGCATCGACGCGCGGGCAGCTCTTTCAACGGCCTTCGGGTCGGACGTCCGTTTCTCGCGCCATTCGGCCAGCGACCAGCCCTTGGGCAAATAGCCATTGAGCGGATCATGCGCCGAGGTCTGGTCGGTGACGATGTCGGGGCGCACGCCGCGCCGCACCAGTTCCGGCACGATGTCGGCGGTGTTGCCGACCAGGCCGACCGATTTTGCCTCGCCGGCTTTGGTCCAGCGCCCGATCTTTTCCAGAGCCTCGTCGAGCGTGTCGGCACGCTCATCGACATAACGGGTGCGCAGCCGGAAATCGATGCGGTCGGGATCGCATTCTACTGCCAAGCAGCAGGCGCCGGCCATGACCGCGGCCAGCGGCTGGGCGCCGCCCATGCCGCCGAGGCCGCCGGTCAGGATCCATTTGCCCTTGAGATTGCCGCCGTAATGCTGGCGGCCGGCCTCGACGAAGGTCTCGTAGGTGCCCTGCACGATGCCTTGCGTGCCGATGTATATCCACGAGCCGGCCGTCATCTGACCGTACATCATCAGGCCCTTCTTATCGAGCTCGTTGAATTTCTCCCATGTCGCCCAGTGTGGCACGAGGTTCGAATTGGCGATCAGCACGCGCGGCGCATCAGGATGAGTGCGGAACACGCCGACCGGCTTGCCGGATTGCACCAAAAGCGTCTCGTCGTCTCCAAGCGTCTTCAGGGAGGCAACGATGCGATCGAAATCGTTCCAGGTGCGCGCCGCCCGGCCGATGCCGCCATAAACGACTAGTTCATTGGGGTTTTCGGCGACGTCGGGGTCAAGATTGTTCATCAGCATGCGCAACGGCGCTTCCGTCAGCCAGGTGCGGGCATTGAGCTCGCTGCCGCGCGGGCTGCGCACTTCACGAATGTTGTGGCGAGGATCGGTCATGGCGTCATTGTCCCTTTCGAATGAGGTGCGCGGCAGCGCGCATCAGCGCTCGGTCCAGTCGATCGCGGTTTCCAGGATCTTCTTCAGCGTGACGCGGATCGGGGTCGCGAATTCGGCGTCGTAAGGCACCGGCCAATTGTCGGGTACGCCCTTGCCTTCGGGCTCGCGCAGATAGCCACGGTTGGAGAGTTCCATCTGCAGCGCGTGGACGCCGTTTTGCGGCCGGCCGAAATGGCGCGTGATCCAGCCGCCCTTGAAGCGGCCGTTGACCACGAAGCTCTCGTCGGTTGACGCCAGAATCTGCGTAACTTTCTCCTGCAGCGTCGGATCGGCGCTCTTGCCGTCATTGGTGCCGAGATTGAAGACCGGCAATGTGCCTTCGAACAGGCGCGGCAGCACCGAGCGGATCGAATGGCAGTCGTAGACGACGATCTTTCCATGCAGGGCGCGCAGCCTGTCGATCTCGGCCTGCAGGGCGGCATGATAGGGTACGAAGAATTTTGCGCGGCGTTCGTCGATCTCCGACGGTCCCGGCTCTTCACCCTCGCGGTAGAGCGGATCGCCGTCGAAAGTCTCGGTCGGGCATAGGCCGGTCGTTGTCTGGCCGGGATAGAGCGAGGCGCCGGACGGATCGCGGTTGACGTCGATGACGGTGCGCGAGATCGCCGTATGCACGACGGTCGCGCCGAGGCTCTCGGCGAAATCATAGAGCTTGTCGATCCACCAGTCGGCATCGCGGCGGCCGATCCAGGTCGAGACCAGCCGGTTGTCGAGGCCGGCCAGATCGATGCCGGTATGCGGGATCGAGACCAGCAGCGGCGCCGTGCCACGCGTTACCGTGAGCCAGGAAGGCACGGTCATAGAAGATTCTCCTGCGTTGGAGCTCTACGGCGCTCCCCTCTGCCCTGCCGGGCATCTCCCCCACGAGGGGGGAGATTGCCAGCTGCGGCGCCTCGCTCGGTCCTGCAACGATGGAGATTGGCGAAAGCCGAGACGACGGCCAATCTCCCCCCTCGTGGGGGAGATGTCCGGCAGGACAGAGGGGGGCGCGAAGGAACGCGACCTTGCGCACCGACCCCGGGAATACGGATAAGGCGAGCCGATAAAGGGAATTCGCATCTTTTTGCCGGTTGCGACGAATTTTGTTCTTGCTTTGTGCCGGCAGCTATGCTACTAATTTCAGTATGGTGCTGATTCACACCGACGACCCGCCCCCGAGGCGGGTTTTTTGTTTCCGGCTTTGAAAGTTCCGGTGTTGCCGAGCTGAGATCGGCGGGACAGCGCCCCATCGTGGCGTAACGCAGCGATAACAGTCTCATGACGTAATCCCCGGCAGCTTCACCGCGCTTGCCGCTTCCACTGCCGCGCCGCTGCGCACCATGGCGATGGCCTTCTCCATGTCTGGGTGGAAATGGCGGTCATTGTCGAGATGCGGCACCTCTGTCCTGACCAGCCGGCGCACCGCCTCCAATGCCGCACTTGATGCCAGCGGTGCTTGGAAATCGCAGCCTTGCGCCGCGGCCAGCAATTCGATGCCGATGACGGCCGTCGCATTCTCGACCATGCCGATGAGCCGGCGCGCGCCATGCGCCGCCATCGAGACATGGTCTTCCTGGTTGGCCGAGGTCGGGATCGAATCGACGCTGGCCGGATAGGCCTTCTGCTTGTTTTCCGAGACGAGCGCTGCCGCCGTGACTTGCGGGATCATGAAGCCTGAATTCAGCCCCGGCTTCGGTGTCAGAAAGGCCGGCATGCCCGACAGCGCCGGGTCGACCAGCATGGCAATGCGCCGCTCCGACAGCGAGCCGATCTCGCAGACGGCGAGCGCGATCATGTCGGCAGCGAAGGCCACCGGCTCGGCGTGGAAATTGCCGCCCGAAAGCGCAGTGTCGTCCTCGGCAAAGATCAGCGGATTGTCGGTGACGCCGTTGGCCTCGGTGCCGAGCGTGTCGGCGGCCTGACGCAGCACGCTGAGCGCGGCGCCCATCACCTGCGGCTGGCAGCGCAGGCAGTATGGATCCTGCACGCGCTCGTCGCCGACGCGGTGCGATTCACGGATGGCGCTGCCGGCCATCAAATTGCGCAACGCCTCGGCCGTCTCGATCTGGCCGGGATGTTTCCTGAGCAGATGGATGCGTGGATCGAAAGGCGCGTCGGAGCCCTTGGCGGCATCGGTCGACAGCGCCCCGGCGACCAGCGCCGACTGATAGAGCACTTCCGCTTCGAACAATGCAGCCAGCGCATAGGCGGTCGAAAACTGCGTGCCGTTGAGCAGCGCCAGGCCTTCCTTGGCGCCCAATGTCACCGGCTCCAGGCCGTGCGAGACAAAGGCGACCTTGGCCGGGAAGCGGCCATGCGGGGTAAAGCATTCGCCGACGCCGATCATCACCGCGGTCATGTGCGACAGGGGCGCGAGGTCGCCGGATGCACCGACCGAGCCTTGCGCCGGCACCACGGGAATGACGTCGTTGGCCAGCATTGCCTCGAGCAGTTCGATGGTCCGCGGCCGCACGCCGGAGGCGCCCTGCGCCAGGCTGGCCAGCTTCAGCGCCATCATCAGCCGGCAAATTGCCACCGGCATCGGCTGGCCCACGCCGGCGGCATGAGACAGCACGATATTTCGCTGCAACGTCTCCAGGTCGGCGGCCGGAATGCGGACACTGGCCAGCTTGCCGAAACCGGTATTGATGCCATAGACCGGCTCACCCTTGGCAACGATCCTGGCGACGGCCTCGGCACTGGCCTTGATCTTTGGGCGGCAGGCATCGTCGAGCTTCGGCACGGCGCCGCGATAGATGGCGCGCCAGTCGGCCAGCGTCGCATCGCCTGGCGTTAGCTTAAGTTCGGTCATTGTCCCCTCCAGATGCGGGCATGCAGCGGATTGAAGCCCATGCGGTAGACGAGCTCGGCCGGGCGCTCGATGTCCCAGATCGCCAGATCGGCGGATTTTCCGGCCTCCAGCGTGCCGGCCTGCCCAAGCAAGCCGAGCGCGCGGGCGGCTTCGCGAGTGACGCCGGCAAGGCATTCATCGACCGTCAGGCCGAACAAAGTTGCCGCCATATTCATGGTCAGCAGCAGCGAGGTCAGCGGCGAAGTGCCCGGATTGTTGTCGGTGGCGACCGCCATCCTGACGCCATGCTGGCGAAACAGGGCGATCGGCGGCTTCTTGGTCTCGCGGATGAAATAATAGGCGCCGGGCAGGATCGTCGCCACGGTTCCAGCCCTTGCCATCGCTGCAGCACCGGCTTCATCGGTATATTCGAGATGGTCGGCCGACAGGGCGCCATAGCGCGCCGCAAGTTCCGCGCCTTGGAGATTGGACAGCTGGTCTGCATGAAGCTTTACCGGCAGGCCCGCCGCCTTTGCCGCATCGAACACGCGTGCGATCTGCTCCGGCCAAAAAGCGATGCCTTCGCAAAAGCCGTCGACGGCATCGGCCAGACCCTCGGCAGCGACGGCCGGCAAAATCTCCTTTGCAACAAGGTCGATAAAGGCGTCCTTGTCACCCTTTGCTTCGGGCGGCAGCGCATGAGCGCCGAGGAAACTCGTCGTGACCGTCACCGGCCGCTCACTGCCCAGCCGTCGCGCGGCGCGCAGCGATTTCCTCTCGTTTTCGAGATCGAGGCCGTAGCCCGACTTTATTTCTATGGTGGTGACGCCTTCGGCGATCAGCGCATCGAGGCGCGGCAGCGACTGCGCGACCAGTTCGGCCTCGCTCGCCGCACGCAGCGCCGTGACCGAGGAAACGATGCCGCCGCCGGCCTTGGCGACCTCCTCATAGGTGGCGCCGGCCAGCCGCATCTCGAATTCGTTGGCGCGGTTGCCGGCGTGGATGAGATGGGTGTGGCAGTCGATCAGGCCAGGCGTGATCCAGCGGCCTTCGCAGTCGATCAGCTCGGCGTTCTCGCGGAGCGCTGCCGGCATGTCGGCTTCCGACCCGGCATAGACGATCCGGCCATCGCGCGCGGCGATTGCACCGTGCTCGACAATGCCAAGTCCGGCGCTGTTTTCGACCATGGTCGCGAGGCGCGCATTGCGCCAGAGGCGAACCTCCCCTGCCCGGCCTTTGCTCTCTCCAGCCATCATCTTTTCCGTTTCAATCGGCGGTGATTATGTATATACATATCAAAAGGCACTGCAAGCGCTATCATCGCATGGCAGACCGGGATTTGGAGAAAAACGTGACGGCGATCTTTGCGGAACAGTCGCTTTTGCCTGACGGCTGGCACAGCCATGTGCGCATCGTTGTCACCAACGGTCGTATCGCAACGGTCGAGGCCAACACCTTGCCTCTGCCTGGCGACGAACGCCATGCCATCCTGCTGCCCGGCATGCCGAACCTGCACAGCCATGCCTTCCAGCGCGGCATGGCAGGCCTTGCCGAATTGCGCGGCCCTTCCGCCGACAGTTTCTGGAGCTGGCGCGAGGTGATGTACCGCTTTGCACTGTCGATGACCCCGGACCAGGTCGAGGCGGTTGCAGCCCAACTCTATGTCGAGATGCTGGAGGCAGGGTTCTCGCGGGTCGGCGAGTTTCACTATCTGCACCATGACCGTGACGGCCAGCCCTATGCCGACATCGCCGAGATGGCGGAGCGCATCGTTGCTGCAGCTTCCGATACCGGCATCGGGCTGACGCTGCTGCCGGTGTTCTATGCGCATTCCTCTTTCGGCGGCGCTGTCCCGAATGAAGGGCAGCGGCGGTTCATCAACGATGTGAACCAGTTCTCGCGGCTTGTTGAGAAAAGCCGCGAATCCGTTCGCAGCTTGACGCAGGCCGTCGTCGGCGTCGCCCCGCACAGCTTGCGGGCCGTGACACCGGAGGAACTCGCCGCGGTCACAATGACTGCGCCGGATGGGCCGATCCACATCCATGTCGCCGAGCAGATGAAGGAGGTCGAGGACTGCCTTGCCTGGTCCGGCGCGCGGCCGGTCGAATGGCTGCTTGCCAATGCCGAGGTCGACCGGCGCTGGTGCCTGATCCACGCCACCCACATGACCGAAGCCGAGACGGTCCAAATGGCGAAAAGCGGCGCCGTTGCCGGCCTCTGCCCGATCACCGAAGCCAATCTCGGCGACGGCACCTTTGCCGCGCCGCTGTTTACGCAGCATGGCGGCCGCTTCGGCATCGGCTCGGATTCCAACGTGCTGATCGGCCTGCCCGACGAGTTGCGCCAGCTCGAATATTCGCAGCGCCTCGCCCACCGCGCCCGCAATGTCATGGCGGTTGCCGGCGGCTCGACCGGCCGCGCTTTGTTCGATGCGGCGCTCGACGGTGGCAGTGCTGCGCTGGGCGCCGGCGCTTCGCGGATCGCCGCTGGTGGCTCAGCCGATTTCGTCTCGCTCGACCACAACCATCCATCGCTGGCTGGTAAGGCAGGTGATGCAATCCTTGACGCCTGGATTTTTGCCAACGGCACCAAAGTCGATTGCGTCTGGGTGCATGGCAGGAAACTGGTCAGCGACGGCATCCATGCAAAGCGCGATGCCATTGCCGGGCGCTTCCGCAAGGTCATGACTGAACTTTCGGCCGGATGAGCCGGACCTCATTCAACGGGCAAGTGGCGCATGGGCATGATCGAGACAGTGGATAGCGGCGAGGCGCTCTCGCTACACCAGCGCATTCTGTCGGACATCAGCGAGCGGATCCTGTCCGGCGCCTGGGCGCCCGGCCACCGCATCCCGTTCGAGCATCAACTGACGGCCGAGTACAGCTGTTCGCGCATGACGGTGAACAAGGCGCTGTCGCAGCTGGCCAAGGCCGGGCTGATCGAGCGCCGCCGCCGCTCCGGCAGTTTTGTCCGCCGGCCGCAATCGCAGGCGGCCGTTCTCGAGATCCACGACATCCGGATCGAGGTCGAGGCGCTTGGCCTGCCATACCGTTATGAGCGCATGGCGCGAAACAGAAGGCGCAGCAGCGCCGACGATCGCGCGCTGCTGGAACTCGACGTCGCCGGGCCGGTGCTGGCGCTGGAATGCCGGCATTTCGCCGGCAAGCGGCCGTTCGCCCACGAGCAGCGGCTGATCAACCTGGCTGCCGTGAGCGAAGCTTCCAATGAAGAATTTGTCGACACCGCGCCCGGTCCGTGGCTGATCGGCCGCGTGCCGTGGAGTGCCGCCGAGCATCGCATCCGCGCGGTTGCCGCCGAAAAGCACATTGCCGCGGCACTCGACATCGGGACGGGCGCGCCGTGCCTGGTGATCGAGCGGCGGACATGGAGCGCCGAGCACCCCGTCACCCATGTCCGTTTCACCTACGCGGCCGAAAGCCACACACTGGTGGCACGGTTCACGCCGTCAAGGGGGTAACCCTCCCCCTCGAGGGGAGGGTCGCGGAGCAAATTGCCGCATGGCGGCATTTTTGGTGGGGGGGGGGGGTGCGGTGCAACCTCGCCGACCCCACCCCGTCTCGCAGTCTCCGCTTCGCTCCGACTACTCGCCGACCCTCCCCTCGAGGGGGAGGGTTAGGAGCCGCCTCTCAAATTGCCGCGGTGACGATGATCTCGACCAGATATTCCGGTCCGGCAAGCTTGGCCTCGCCGGTGGCGCGAGCCGGCGTGTGGCCCTGCGGCACCCATTTGTCCCATTCCGCATTCATCTCGGCAAAGGTGCTCATGTCGGCCAGCCAGATGATCGCCTGCAGGATCTTGGTCTTGTCGGTGCCGGCCTTGGCCAGCAATTCGTCGATCGCCGCCAGGATGTCCCTGGTCTGGGCGCCGACGTTTCCGCCCGGCTCGCCGACCTGACCGGCCAGATAGACGGTGTTGCCGTGGATGACGATCTGGCTCATGCGCGGGCCTACATCGATGCGACGAATGCTCATTGGATATTCCTTCTCTTGTCCGGCCTTCTCTTGTCGGCTGCGCCTGTTTAGGGTCCGGGTTCGCCGGGGGCAAGGCCGCTCGAGCGGAACTTCTTGAGCCAAGCCAAAGCACACAAGACGACGGCCCGGTCGCAATTCCGCCCGATTGGCTTGTTGACTAATGTAATAACATCACATATCGAATCGGCCGCTGCCCCGCCGCACCGATCATCGTTCCAACGGGTCGTCACATGAGCCAAACCTGCCTGACCTTCCGCGACCTGACGCTCGGCTATAACAGCCACCCGGCCATCCATCACCTCGACGGCACGATCCGCAAGGGATCGCTGACGGCGATAGTCGGCGCCAACGGCTCCGGCAAGTCGACCCTGATGAAGGGCATCGTTGGCGTTCTGAAGCCGATGGCCGGCGCGGTGATCCGGGCGCCCGGCGTGCGCGCCGCCTATCTGCCGCAGCAATCCGAGCTCGACCGTTCCTTTCCGGCCCGGGTCGTCGATCTGGTTTCGCTTGGGCTGTGGCCACGGCGCGGGCTGCTCGGCCGCTACACCAGGGAAGATCGCGATTCGGTCAGCAAGGCGCTGATGGCCGTCGGCCTCGGCGGCTTCGAGAAGCGCCCGATCGACACCTTGTCGGGCGGCCAGCTGCAGCGCACGCTGTTTGCCCGCGTGCTGTTGCAGGATGCCGAGCTCATCCTGCTCGATGAGCCGTTCAACGCCGTCGACTCGAAGACGGTCGGCGACCTGATCGCGCTGATCAAGCGCTGGCATGGCGAGGAACGCACCATCATGGTCGTCGTCCACGATCTCGACCTGGTGCGGCAGAATTTCCCCGAAACACTGCTTCTGGCACGCCAGCCGATCGCCTGGGGCGAGACCAAGGAGACGTTGCGGCCAGAGAATTTGTTGCGCGCGCGCCGCTTCCACGAAGCCTGGGAAGACAACGCGCCGTGGTGTGAGCCTGGCGAACACGATCTTGGGCACAGTGGGCACGAGCACAGTGGCCACGAACATCCCCATGACCACGACCATCATCACGGCTCCGGGCCGAGGGCGGCATGATGGACGTGCTTTACGGTCTGTTCGTCGCCCCTTTCGCCGACTACGCCTTCATGCAGCGGGCGCTCGCCGGCTCACTGATGCTGTCGCTCGGCGCCTGCCCGGTCGGCGTGTTCCTGATGCTGCGGCGCATGAGCCTTTCCGGCGACGCCATGGCCCATGCCATCCTGCCGGGCGCCGCCGCCGGCTTCCTGTTCTATGGCCTGGAGATCCTGCCGATGACCGTCGGCGGACTGATCGCCGGCATCATCGTGGCGCTCGGCGCCGGCGCCGTCTCGCGCTTCACGATCCAGCGCGAGGACGCCTCGATGGCGGCCTTCTATCTGATTTCGCTGGCCATCGGCGTGCTGATGGTGTCGATCCGCGGCTCCAGCGTCGATCTCATGCACGTGCTGTTCGGCACCGTGCTGGCGCTCAACAACGAGGCGCTGACGCTGATCGGCGGCATCGTCGTGGTGACGCTGGTCAGCCTCGCCATCTTCTGGCGGGCGCTGGTCGCCGAATGCCTCGACCCGCTGTTCCTGCGCTCGGTCAGCCGGCTGGGCAGCCCGGTGCATTTCATTTTTCTCGGCCTCGTCGTGCTCAACCTCGTCGGCGGCTTCCAGGCGCTCGGCACATTGCTGTCGGTCGGGCTGATGATGCTGCCTGCGGCGGCGGCCCGTTTCTGGACCATGCGCGTCGAACCGATGTGCGTGCTGGCGGTGCTGATCGGCTTTGCCTCATGCGTAGCCGGGCTGTTGTTGTCCTACCATGCATCGCTGCCCTCCGGCCCGGCCATTATCCTGTCCGCCGGCGTCGTCTATTTCGCCTCGATCCTGTTCGGCACGCGCGGCATCCTGCGCGCCCGCATCGTCCATCACCGCCACAGAACCGCCTGATCCCAACAAAGGAGACCTGTCCATGCTGAAATCGATCCGCGCCGCTTTGGCCGTGAGCGTTATAACATTAACCGCCTTTAGCGCATCGTCGGCCTTCGCAGAGCCGTTGAAAGTGGTCGCCAGCTTCACGATCATCGCCGATTTCGCCAAAAACGTCGGCGGCGACCGGATCGATTTGACCACCATCGTCGGGCCGGACGGCGACGCCCATGTCTACGAGCCGAGCCCAGCCGATGCGGTGGCGATGGCCAAGGCCGACATCGTGCTGGTCAACGGCCTGCATTTCGAAGGTTTTCTGCAGCGCCTGGTCGACGCCAGCGCCACCAAGGCGACTGTCGCCGTGCTGACCAAGGGGGTCACGCCGATCAATTTCAAACCCGAATTCGCCGAGGCCGACGCCGCCGAAGGCGCGGATGCCGGTGGCGGCAAGACGGTCACCGATCCGCACGCCTTCCAGTCGATCGCCAATGCGAAAATCTATGTGAAGAACATCGCCGATGCCTTTTGCACGGCCGACGCTGCGGGTTGCGACAGCTACAAGGCCAATGCAGCCGCCTATACGCAAAAGCTCGATGCGCTCGAGGGCGAAGTGCAGGCCGCAATCCAGTCGATTCCGCAAGAGAAGCGCGTCGTCATCACCTCGCATGATGCCTTCGGCTATTTCGAGCAGGCCTACGGCTTGACCTTCCTGGCCCCGGAAGGAGTGTCGACTGAGTCGGAGCCCTCGGCCGCCGACGTCGCCAAGCTGGTCAGACAAGTAAAGCAGGACAAGGCGGCTGCGATCTTCGTCGAGAACATCACCAATCCACGGCTGATCGAGCAGATCGCCAGCGAGACCGGCATCAAGGTAGGCGGCACGCTCTATTCCGATGCGCTGTCGCGGCCCGACGGCCCGGCCTCGACCTATATCGACCTGATGCACAACAACATCGCCCAGATCAAAGGCGCGATCCTCGGAAGCTGAGCGGTCCAGTCACTCCATCCGGTCGGGCTGAAATAGCCCGGCCGGATTTCTATCTAATGGCGGTTGCCGACCGGGTCCGGGAGTGGCAAGACTGCCGCTAGCCAGATTGCGAGGACACAGCTATGGAATATCGTCAGATCAGCGAGGACTATTCGGTCTCCGGCCAGATCCAGCCCGAGGATGTCGCCACCATCAAGGCGGCAGGCTTCAAGAGCGTGATCTGCAACCGGCCGGACGACGAGCAGCCGGGCCAGCCATCGGCCGACACCGTCAAGGCGGCGGTCGAGGGCGCTGGGCTTGCTTTCCGCTACATCCCGGTCATCAGCGGCCAGATCACCGCAGAGAATGTCGAGGACCAGGCCGAAGCGCTCGACGAACTCGAAGGCCCGGTCTTCGCCTATTGCCGTTCCGGCGCCCGCTGCACAAATCTGTATGGACTGATCCAGCAGCAAAAGGGGTGACGTAAGTCCGGTCTTGGAATCCGTCAGCCGGCTGGCTAGCGACGTCGCCTTGCTATGAGTTCATGCAGGCCGAAGAAGGCTCCAAACAAAGCGGTGTATAGGGCGAGATCACCGAGCGGGATCGTGCTGACCAACAGCAGGATGAAGCCCGCGAGACACGTTGGAAAGCCGATGCCACACCACCAGCGCGACTTCGGATGAGTGAGTTCGACCCAGCCATAGGGCCACGAAGGCCAAGGATTAACCCGAAAGCTCAGGTCCAAGGCCTCCGGATTATGCGCGATGTGGATTAAGCTACCAATGGCGTAAGGAACCATCCCGCCTATAAAAATGATGAAACCAGCGATCTGAAAGGTGGTCATGGCTTGAACTCAAATCGGCAGCGCGCCGGTTTCCTTCAGCGTCTCCAGCACGATCGCGGTCTTTACGTGCTGCACCGATTCGTGCGGCAGGAGCACGCCGTTGACGAACTCCGACAATGATTTGAGATCGGGCGTCACCACTTTCAATATGTAGTCCATCTCGCCGGTCAGCGCGTGCGCTTCCTGCACCTGCGGCAGTCGCGCTACCAACTCGCCGAAACGCCGCGCATTGTCGCGGTTGTGGGTGGCGAGCGTCACCGAGATGACGTTGACGAGGGAAAAACCGAGCTTGTCGCGGTCGAGCACCGCCCGGTAACCCTTGATATAGCCGTCCTCCTCCAGCCGCTGGCGACGACGCGAGCACTGCGACGCGGACAGGTTCACCCGTTCCGACAGATCGTTGTTGGTCAGCCGCGCATCACCTTGCAGCAGAGCCATTATCTTGCGGTCAAACTGATCAATGCGCGCGTCATCCATAAATTTCCGCTCCACTATGCACAACTTGCGCATGATCAGATCATTTCAAGTGTTTGAATGCAAGCAATGTGCGCTCGCTCCGCGCTATAATTGGGCTCAGATATGGCCGACGCGGCCAATGCCAGATTTCGGAGCAATGCCATGGGTCCCTTCCCGCACGACGCACCGCCCGCCAAGATCAGCAAAGCCAATCCCGCCGGTACCGACGGCTTCGAGTTCGTCGAGTTCGCGCATGCCGAGCCGGAAAAGCTCGCCGAGCTTTTCACCCGCATGGGCTATGTGCGGGTGGCCAAGCACCGCAGCAAGAACATCACCGTCTGGCGGCAGGGCGACATCAACTATGTCGTCAATGCCGAACCCGGTTCGCATGCAATGAAATTCGTCGACAAGCACGGCCCTTGCGCGGCCTCGATGGCATGGCGGGTGGTCGATGCCAGGCACGCGTTCGACCATGCCGTTGCCAAGGGCGCGACCCCTTATGAAGGCGCCGACAAGACACTCGATGTGCCGGCGATCGTCGGTATCGGCGGTTCGCTGCTCTATTTCATCGAAACTTACGGCGAGAAGGGCTCGGCTTATGACGCCGAGTTTGACTGGCTCAGCAAGCGCGACCCCAGGCCGGAAGGCGTCGGGTTCTATTATCTCGACCACCTGACCCACAATGTCTATCGCGGCCAGATGGACAAATGGTGGGATTTCTACCGCGACCTGTTCGGCTTCAAGCAGATCCATTTCTTCGACATCGACGGCAAGATTACCGGGCTGGTCAGCCGCGCCATCACCTCGCCTTGCGGCAAGATCCGCATCCCGCTCAACGAGTCCAAGGACGAGACCAGCCAGATCGCCGAATATCTGAAGAAGTACAATGGCGAGGGCATCCAGCACATCGCCGTCGGCACCGACGACATCTACGGCGCCACCGACAGGCTGGCCGCCAACGGGCTGAAGTTCATGCCGGGCCCGCCCGAGACCTATTACGACATGTCCTTCGCCCGCGTGAATGGGCACGAAGAGCCGATCGAGCGCATGAAAAAGCACGGCATCCTGATCGACGGCGAGGGCGTGGTCGACGGCGGCACGACCAAGATCCTGCTGCAGATTTTTTCGAAAACCGTGATCGGGCCGATCTTCTTCGAATTCATCCAGAGGAAGGGCGACGAAGGTTTTGGCGAGGGCAATTTCCGCGCCTTGTTCGAATCGATCGAGCAGGACCAGATCAAGCGCGGCGTGCTGAAGGTGCAGGCGGCGGAGTAGGCCGCACCGGACTTCTTGCGATTCGGTCAGTAATAGCTGAGACTCTGGCCATGAGCATTCCGATCGCAGAGGCCAAGGCAAGACTGTCGGAACTCGTCAGCCGCGCGGAAGCCGGCGAAGAGATCGTGATTACCCGTCACGGCAAAGTCGCGGCTCGCCTCGTAGCGCCCGCGAAGCCCGACCGCTTGCCTCGCATCGGTGCTTTGAAGGGCAAAATCCGGATCGCAGACGATTTTGACGAACTGAGTCGCGAATGGGACGGATGTGCCAAGTGACGGTTTTGGGTAGCTGTCCGTTGCTACGATGTCGCGTTAGCCTGACTGCCCAAACATAGCCTTTCCACCTCCGCTTTCCTGAGTTTCAGATCATAATCGAGGAAGAATTCGTCGAGTTGCGGCGGCTTCACCGACGTGCCGGACAGCATGGCGTGCACCTGCCCGCGATGATGGATGTCGTGGATGAAGAGATGGGCGAGCAGGTCGCCAATGCGCTCCGGTATTTTTCCATCCTCGCGCCGGTCGGTGGCGACGCGGCGATCGAGATCGTCTGCCGACAGCCCGGCGCAAAAGGCGATCAGACGCCGGTCGGTCGCCACCCGCTTGCCAAAGAGCGCGTCCGCTTCGTCGAAGAGCATGAACTCATCATAGGCGGCGGCGCCGACGCCACCCTCTTCGAGAAAATCGAGATAGAGATGATCGACCGCCAGGATGTGATTGAGCGTTGCCTTGATCGACGGAAAGAAGCCGGTTCTTTCAGCCTCGAATTCACCGGGCTCAAGCTGCAGCACGGCGCGGTAGAGCCGGTCGTTCGACCAGAGATTGTTGGCTGCCATGCGGCGGAAATGGTTCAGCAGGTCCATGACTTCACGCCGCTGACCGGATCAAATACAAGCCCGCCCGCCCACATGAGCACGAATCCGGCGATGACGATCAGCAGAAGCCGGATCATGCGCCGCCGCATGCCTTGCGTTTCCTGGTCCCGTGCGACATTCGTGTTGGTGACGGCATGGAACATCATTGCCTTGCGTGGCAGGCCGCTGCGGTTGGTCACGTCGGGCGAGCGGGCCTCGATGCGGTAGCTCAGCCTGATTGCCTGAATGAAGACCGCCAGCATGGCAAGAGCCCAGACACCGCACAGCAGATAGAATGTCTGGCCTGTCATTTCCTCATCGCCTCCATTTAGCCCGCGTATTTCTCGACCTTCTGCTCGATGGCGCCGAAGATCGAATGCCCGCCCCTGTCCTTCATCTCGATACGCACGGTATCACCAAAGCGCAGGAACGGAGTTTTCGGTTCGCCGGCTTCGATGGTTTCGATCATACGCAACTCGGCGATGCAGGAATAGCCGGCGCCGCCCGCCGAGACAGGCTTGCCCGGCCCGCCGTCGAGCTTGTTGGAGATGGTGCCCGAACCGACGATGGTGCCGGCGGCCAGCGGCCGCGTCTTGGCGGCGTGGGCAATCAGCGCCGGAAAATCGAAGGTCATGTCGATGCCGGCGTTCGCGCGGCCAAACGGCTTGCCGTTGAGGTCGACCAGGAGCGGCAGGCTGACCTTGCCACCGTCCCACGCGTCGCCTAGTTCGTCCGGCGTCACTGCTACCGGCGAAAAGGCCGATGACGGTTTCGACTGGAAGAAGCCGAACCCCTTGGCAAGCTCAGGTCCGGTCAAGCCGCGCAGCGTCACGTCGTTGACCAGCATGACCAGCCGGATCGCCGCACGCGCCTCATCGAGGCTTGCGCCCATCGGCACATCGTCGACTATGACCGCGACCTCTCCTTCCATGTCAATGCCAGATGCCTCATCGGCCATCGGGATCGGGTCGCGCGGCGCGAGGAAGGCGTCCGAGCCGCCTTGGTAGATCAGCGGATCGGTCCAGAACCTTGCCGGCATCTCGGCGCCGCGCGCTTTCCGCACCAGCTCGACATGGTTCACATAGGCCGAGCCATCGGCCCATTGGTAGGCGCGCGGCAGCGGTGAATGGGCGTCATGCTCGTGAAAACGGGCCGACGGCACCGCATTGTTCTCCAGCGATTCGGCCATGGCAGCGAGATGCAGCGCGATTCGACGCCAGTCGTCGAGCGCGGCCTGCAGCGTCCGCACTAGGAACGAAGCATCGGTAAACCGCGTCAGGTCGCGCGAGACAACGACGAGCTTTCCGTCGCGCGTCCCGTCCTTCAATGTGGCAAGCTTCATGCGGTTTCCTCTCCTGGTGCAGCTTTGGCGCTGCTTAATCCCACAACAAGGCCGTCGCGGGCGATCGTCAAGTCGCCGACCCATGTTTTCCTGACGGCGGCAATCCAGTCGGCCTCGCCGATCTCGGGATCGTCGGCCGGAATGAGGTGGTTGAGGACCAGTCTTTTGACGCCTGCATCACTGGCGATGCGCCCCGCCTCCCCAGCAAAACTATGGCTGGCAAGCAGGTGTTCTCTCAGCCTTGCACCATTGCCGGTCTTCGCAACCAGCCGCTCGATGCCCTCTTCCAACATGGCCTCGTGGACCAGTATGTCGGCGCCTTCGGCGAAATCCGCCAATGGCGGAAAGAACGCCGTATCAGACGAGAAGACGATGCTTTGCCCCGCATGATCGAAGCGCAGCGCAAAGCAATCTGTCACCGGCGGGTGGTCGACGCGCAAGGCCGAAACCTTGAGGCCGCGCTCTTCGGTCACTCGGCCTCCGCCAAACTCGACGATCGAGACCAGGTCGCGGATATCCGGCCGGCCTTCGTCGGCGATGCGGATCTCGATGTCGAATTCCATCGCCTGACAAAAGCGCTGCCAATAGTAGCCGATGCCGGGCGGGCCGAACACGGTGACCTTTGTCCCCAGACCGGTCGTCCATGCGGTGTGGATCAACGGTCCGAGTTCCAGCACATGATCGGAATGCAAATGCGTGATGAAGATCAGGTCGAGCGCTTTCAGGCTGATGCCGGCGTCCGTCAGCCCGCGCGTCACGCCAAGTCCGCAATCGACGACGATGTTGCGGCCGCCGAATTCCAGCAGCGACGAATTCGGCCACGGCCCTCCCGGCCGCAGCGCCGGACCTCCCTTCGAGCCGAGAAGCACCAGACGATCCGTCATGCGACGGCGCTCAAGACCAGTCGCCCTCGGGCGTGCCGTTGAAGCGTTTCTTCAGATCGGCCCAGCAGTCGATGTAATCGTCCTGCCGGGTTTCGAGCTCGGCGCCATAGCGTGTCACCATCTGCGGAAAGCGTGTCTCGAACATGAAGGCCATGGTGTTGTCGAGCTTGACCGGTTTCAGCTCCGCGCGCGAGGCCTTTTCGAAGCCAGGCGCATCGGGCCCGTGGGCCAGCATCATGTTGTGCAGGCTGATGCCGCCGGGCACAAAGCCCTCCTCCTTGGCGTCGTACTGGCCATGGATCAGGCCCATGAACTCGCTCATGATGTTGCGGTGATACCAGGGCGGGCGGAACGTATCTTCGGCAACCAGCCAGCGCGGCGGGAAGATGACGAAGTCGATATTGGCCGTGCCTTCCTCGCCGCTTGGCGCGGTCAGCACGGTGAAGATCGATGGGTCGGGATGATCGAACAGGATCGCTCCGACCGGCGAAAAGGTCGCAAGATCATATTTGTAGGGCGAATAATTGCCGTGCCACGCCACCACATCCAGCGGTGAATGATCAATCTCGGTGACATGGAACTGGCCACACCATTTCGCGATCAGCCGGCAGGGCGTCTCCTTGTCCTCGAACCACGCACAGGGCGTCTTGAAATCGCGCGGATTGGCCAGGCAATTGGCGCCGATCGGGCCGCGATCCGGCAGCGTCAGCTTGGCGCCGTAATTCTCGCAGACATAGCCGCGCACTTCGGCGTCCACCAGTTCGACCTTGAACACCAAGCCGCGCGGCAGCACGGCGATCTCGCCCGGCCGCAATTCGATGACGCCCATCTCGGTGACGAAGCGCAAGGCTCCAACCTGCGGCACGACCAGCAACTCGCCGTCGGCGTTGAAGAAATGATCGTCGACCATCGAGCGGTTGGCGACATAGACATGTGCCGCCATGCCGGTCTGGCCAAGCACGTCGCCGGCGGTGGTGATGGAGCGCATGCCGGCGATGAAGTCGGTTGGCTCCTTCGGCATCGGCACCGGGCTCCAGCGATACTGGCCGAGCGCCAGTTCGTGATCGCCGAGATTAGGCGCGCTCTTCCACAGCGGACAATTCACCGGCTTGAAGCGGCCGGTGTGCCTGACGCTCGGCCTGATGCGATAGAGCCAGGAGCGTTCATTGGTGCCTCGCGGCGCTGTGAAAGGAGAGCCCGAAAGCTGCTCGGCATAGAGGCCGTAGGCTGGCCGCTGCGGCGAGTTTCGCCCTTGCGGCAGCGAGCCCGGCAAAGTCTCGGTCTCGAAGTCATTGCCGAAACCCGGCATGTAGGAAAAAGCCATCGCATCCTCCCGAATTAAGTTCCGGAGCATCCCTTTGCACTTCGAAAGGTGCCTCGGATTGACCAAACTGGTTTCATTTGTAACCATCGAAAATGTAACCATCAAACGGTGATTTCGGCATGACCCGCCAGCCTGCTCCGTCTGGGCCAACCAGGGAACCGGAAATCCTGGAGCTGGAATCGTTCCTGCCCTACCGGCTCTACCGTCTCTCCGATGCCGTCAGCCGCGAATTCTCGAGGGTCTACAAGGACCGTCACGGCCTGACCCGGCCCGAATGGCGCACGTTGGCCGGGCTCGGCCAGCACGGCACGATGACGGCCACGGCACTTGGCGAGCAATCGGCCATGCACAAGACCAAGGTCTCGCGCGCCGTCTCCGAACTCGAGCGCCGGCGCTGGCTGACCCGCACGCCCGATGAAAAGGATCGGCGGGTCGAGCATCTGGTGTTGACCAAGGCAGGCCTTGCCGCCTATTGCGAAATGGTGCCGTTGGCTAAGGCGTTTGAAAGGGAATTGCTGGCGAGACTTGGTGCGGAAGAGCGGGCGGCGATTGTCGGTGGGGTAGCGGCGCTGGAGGCAAAACTCACCTTGGGTTGAAAATCCTCCCTCAGCTTCGACCGTCGCAGAAATCAGGAGGCTACGGCGGCAGGCGACGCTCCTAAACCGTAATAGGCGCGCTCGGCTTCAATGATGCCTCTGACATAGCTTCGAAATGCTACCGGATCATCAATGTAAGTCAGGATCACCTGCGCCTGCGAAGCCGCGTGTCTTCGAGCGCTTTCAAACAGCCGCCTCGCTGTTTCAAAATCACCTGCCAAGCCGGCCGCCACCCCGGCATTGAGAGCGGGCCATTCGCCGTACGCACCCGGCTGCAATTCATTCACGAGGATCGTCGCCGCCGCATGGACGGAAGGGAACATCGATCGGTGAGCCTGATCGATTTCGACTGCCTCCCTGGCCATTTGACCTACCAAGGGGAAAAACTGCTCTGGGCTCTCGAACTCAACAAAGGACCCAACGCGCTCAACCCGATCGAATGTCAATGTGTATGGCGGCAAACTCCAAAGCCAGTGAACCGCCACGTTCAGGTAAGTGCCTTTGGACCAAGAGCTGGGCTGAAATTCGACCACACTCAGCCAGAAGCCACGATCAGCGATCCAGACACGTGACCGTCCCCTTCGCCGAAATCCGGCCGGCTGCAATGCAGTTTTTGCCTCCGAAGCAATGATACGTCCGTGCTCGTTTTCCGCCATTTTGGGACTCGCGTGACTCACATAAAGGCAGCAAGCTTGGCGCTCACCAATCCATCACCACCTTGCCCGAATTGCCGCTCTTCATTGCCTCGAAGCCGGAAATATAGTCGTCGATGCCGATGCGGTGGGTGATCAGGCCACTGACATCGAGAGGACCCTGCACCAGCGCAATCATCTTGTACCAGGTCTCGAACATTTCGCGGCCGTAGATACCCTTCAGATGCAGCATCTTGAAGATGACCTTGTTCCAGTCGATCTCGAAGCCGGTCGGCGCGATGCCGAGAATGGCGATCTTGCCGCCATTGTTCATGCTGTCGATCATGTCGCGAAAGGCGGGCGCTGCGCCCGACATTTCAAGGCCGACGTCAAAGCCCTCGGTCATGCCGAGCGCCGGCATCACGTCGCGCAGCTTTTCCTTCGATGCGTCGACGACATGCTGAACGCCGAGCTTTTTCGCCAGTGCCAGGCGCACCGGGTTGATGTCGGTGATGACCACTTTTCGCGCACCGACGCATTGCGCCACCAGTGCGCCCATGATGCCGATCGGCCCGGCGCCAGTGACCAGCACGTCTTCGCCGACGAGGTCGAAGGACAGTGCGGTGTGAACGGCATTGCCTAAGGGATCGAAGATCGCCGCGATCTCGTCCGGCACGTCGTCGGGGATCGGCACGACATTGTGCTGCGGGATCGCCAGATATTCACCGAAGGCGCCCGGCCGGTTGACACCGACGCCAAGCGTGTTGCGGCAAAGGTGCCCCCTGCCCGCCCGGCAGTTGCGGCAATGGCCGCAAACGATATGGCCCTCGCCGGATACGCGCTGGCCGACCTTGTACTCGGTCACCGCCGCGCCGAAATCGGCGACGGTGCCGACGAATTCGTGGCCGGTCACCATCGGCACCGGCACGGTCTTTTGCGCCCACTGGTCCCAATTATAGATGTGAACATCTGTGCCGCAGATCGCGGTCTTCCTGATCTTGATCAGCACGTCGTTGGGGCCGATCTCCGGCACCGGCACCTCTTCCATCCAGATGCCCGGCTCGGCGCGGGCTTTGACGAGGGCCTTCATCATGTTCGACATTCTGTAGTCCCTTGAAAGTCTTGATCGGGGATGGCTTTTCGATTCCGGCCGTTCAGGAAATCACGCCGAGTTCGCGACCGACTGCGGCGAACGCCTCAACCGCACGATCGATGTCGGCGCTGGAATGGGCGGCCGACATCTGCGCGCGGATGCGCGCCTGGCCCTTCGGCACCACCGGGAAGGAGAAGCCGATGACATAGATGCCGCGCTTCAGCATGCGCGCCGCCATCTCCTGCGCAAGCGTCGCGTCGCCCAGCATCACCGGGATGATCGGATGGTCGGCGCCGGCCAGCGTAAAGCCGAGCCTGCCCATCTCGGAGCGAAACCGCGCTGCATTGGCATATAGGCGCTGACGCAACGCATCGCCATTGCGGATCAGCTCGAAAACCCGGATCGAGGCGCCGGCGATCGCCGGCATCAGCGTGTTGGAAAACAGATAGGGGCGCGAGCGCTGGCGTAGCCAGTCGACCACCGGCTTCCTGCCCGACGTGTAGCCGCCCGACGCGCCGCCCAATGCCTTGCCGAGCGTGCCGGTGATGATGTCCACCCTGCCCTCGACGCCGCAATGTTCGGCCGAGCCGCGGCCGTTCTTGCCGACGAAGCCGACCGCATGGCTGTCGTCGACCATCACCATTGCGTCGTACTTCTCGGCGAGATCGCAGACGCCCTTCAGATTGGCAATGATGCCGTCCATGGAAAATACACCATCGGTAGCGATCAGCCGAAAACGGCAATCCATTGCCTCCTTCAGCCGCGCTTCCAGATCGGCCATGTCGTTGTTGGCGTAGCGGAAGCGCTTTGCCTTCGACAGCCGCACGCCGTCGATGATCGAAGCGTGGTTCAGCGCATCGGAGATGACCGCATCCTCCTCGCCGAGCAGCGTCTCGAACAGGCCGCCATTGGCGTCGAAGCAGGAGCCGTAGAGGATCGTGTCCTCCATGCCGAGGAAGCCAGAAATCGTCGCCTCGAGCTGCTTGTGTTCTTCCTGTGTGCCGCAGATAAAACGCACCGACGCCATGCCGTAGCCGTAGCGGTCGAGCGCCTGCTTGGCCGCGTCGCGCAATTCGGCACTGTCGGCGAGGCCGAGATAGTTGTTGGCGCAGAAATTCAGCACCTTCTCGCCGCTCACCTCGATCTCGGCCGACTGCGTCGAGGTGATCACCCGCTCGGATTTGTAGAGACCGGCCGATTTCAGCCCTTCAAGCTCGCTGTCGATGTGGGAGAGGAATGCTGTGGTCATGACCAGGCCCTGTTGAGATCGATGAGGACTGTCGCGCCGCGCGGACGAAAAATCCATCGCAAAAGCGACCGCTTCGGTGGCGCGGCAATGGCACGGCAGCGGCAACGATGTTCAAATGCAGAGGTGCCGCGAAAGATCGCAATAACCATTTTGCGAGCTTTCAACCGTCGCCGCTGCTGCCGGCCTGTTGCTTTCCCGAACCTGTTAACACTTTGAAGCCAAGGTTCTCGCACAAGAATTCGTTAGCGAGAGGGGCCGCCTCAAAAATGTCGCAGCAGCCGGTGCACGCCGTTTCGGGCAGGCTCATGCTCCTGATCAAGTCCGGCTACTGGCTGGCTCTGCTGATCATCGCCGCCATGGTAGTGGCCTCCTTCATCCTGCTGCAACAGATGATGGCGGCCCAGCAGCACAACCAGGCACTGCTCGATGTGGTCAGCACACAAAAAGCCCTGTCGCAACGCATCGTCTTCCTTGCCGGCGCGACCGGCACCGCCTCACGCGACCAGCAGCCGGCCCTGGTTAGCGCGCTTAAGCAAGCGACGGTGGAGTTCGAGAAGAACTACGATCTTCTGCTCGAACGGACCGCCGCCGATCCGGCGTCGCCGGCAAAGTTCGATCCGAAATCGATCGAGAGCGTGCTTTTCGCCAAGCCGTACCATCTCGACTATTTCTCGGTCGGGCTTATCGCCAACGGCGAACGTCTGATCTCGTCATTCGAATCGCGGCTCAACATGGCCGACAATGGTGGCTACAGGGGCGGAGAGGAGCGCGTCAACCTGAACGCTTCCGTTGCCAACGCAACATTGTCGGGCTATGCCGCACTTGGCCAGCGCATCAGCGCCTTTGCAGACCAGCGATCCGAAACACTTCTCGATCTTAACCGCACATTGTTCTACTCGACCATCGGCGTCATCCTGCTGGTGGCGCTTTTCATTTTCAGGCCGATGTCGAATGCCATCCTGCGCAGGACGCGCGAGCTGGTCGATGCGCGCAATTCCATGGCCTTTATTGCCGTGCATGACGGGCTGACCGGCCTCCACAACCGCACCTTCCTGACCGAGCATTTCGATACGCTGATCAATGCCGCGCAGCGACGGCGTGAACGGGTTGCCGTGGTGCAGTTCGATCTCGACCGGTTCAAGCAGATCAACGACACGTTCGGCCACGCCGCTGGCGATTATGTGCTGGTGGCGGCTGCGCAACGCATGCGTGATTCGTGCCGTACGTCGGATCTCAACGTGCGTCTCGGCGGCGATGAATTCGTCATGATTCTCAACGGCACCGGCAGCACCGAGGACATCGATACCGTCGCCAGGCGCATCCTGACCAAGCTCAACAAGCCGATCGTCTTTCGAGGCACGACGATCCATCCGGGCGTAAGTGCCCGGATTGCGGTCTATCCTGTCGACGCCGATAATGCGCAGGATCTGCTCGTCCATGCCGATCTGGCGCTGTATTCCGCCAAGAAGCACGGCGGCGGCAGCTTGTCGTTCTTCTCCGAGGAGCTGAGACGCGAACTCGATTATCGCAAGCAGCTCGAGCTCGACATCAGGACCGCCATCTCGGAGAAGGCGTTCGAAGTCTATTTCCAGCCGCAGGTGTCGCTGTCGAACGGCGCCATCAGCGGCATCGAGGCTCTGGTTCGCTGGAGACATGCCGAGCGCGGCATGATCGCGCCGGGCGAGTTCATTCCGGTCGCGGAAAAATGCGGTCTGATGCCCGAGATCGGCCGGATCGTCATTGCCAAGGCGATCAACGAAGCAGCCGAATGGAACCGCGCAGGCATCGGCTTCGGACGGATCGCCGTCAACGTGTCCGGTTCGGAGCTGCGCGAGACAGATTTCGAAGTCTTCCTGTTCGGTACGCTGGAAAGGGCCGGCCTGCCCGCGCACAAACTATCGCTGGAGATCGTCGAATCCGTCATTCTCGACGACGAGAAGACCGGTATTGCGGCAAAGCTGCGGCACATCCGCGCCGCCGGCATCCATCTTGAGCTCGATGATTTCGGCACCGGCTACGCATCGCTCAGCCATGTCAATCCAAATGAGATCGACCGGCTGAAGATCGACCGCCGCTTCGTCCAGAACATCAACGAGAACAGCGGCAACACCAAGATCGTGCGTGCCCTCACCGAGCTCGCTCGCGGTCTCGGCATCTCGATCGTTGCCGAGGGCGCCGAAACCGAAGCCGAGCTCGACTCACTGATGGCGATCGGCTGCGACCAGGTGCAAGGCTATTCCATCGCTTTCCCGATGCCGCCGGACAGCGTGCGCGAATGGCTGGTGGCACGAGCACCGAAGAAGGCCAAGCTGACGGTTCTGCAGGGCCGCCTGGCGTAGATCCGTCACAGGCTGGCTTTGCGAACCGACCCGACGAGCCGAGGCGGAAGGTAGTCCCTGTCAGCGGGAAAAGCCGCCAGCACTGGGCGCACGTGCCAGGCTTTCATAGTCCTGGAACGACAAAATGTCCGCCTGCTTGCGGCCATGCCGCGTTATGTGGCCGGCTCTCCCGCGGACGACCTGATCGAGCATCGCCGAGAGTGTAGCCCTGGCATCCTTCAGCGAAATTTCGCGCACGGCGTTTTCCTAGCCTAAATTTCTAGCCTTCGACATTGGCCCGCAGCGCAGCCAGCACCTCTGCAAATTCCGCCAGCCTTTCGTCGGACAATCCCTTCCGCAGCCGTTTGTCGAAGGCGAACGCGGCGGTGCGCAATTTCAGGAACAACGCCTCTCCGGCTGGGGTCAGCTCCACCTGGTGAACCCGGCGGTTCTCGGGATCGCGGCGCCGGATCAGCAGGCCTTGCGTCTCCATGGCGTTGAGGTGGTGGGTCAGCGTTGCGCCCCGGATGCCGATCATGCCGGCGAGCTCGCGTTGGTTGGCCAGCTCCCGCGACTTGACCGACAGCAGCGTGACCCAGACCGGCAGCGTGCCGCCGACCTCGACGAGGGCAGCGTCGAAGGCCTGCGCGACCAGCTTGGCGGTGCGGGCGAGATTCATCCCGATCGGCGGACGGTCAAAGGGCGTCATGATCCGACACTAGAACAAGGGCAAAGCCTATGGAACCGGCTCGAGCTTATACATTGACATCTAATCATTTGATATCTATCCATATGGTTAGCGGTGGGCAAGAGAGGAAATGCGGTCATGCAATATGTCTACATCATCGTCCTCGGCCTTCACGTCATGGCGGGTGTGTTCTGGGCCGGCACCACCATCGCGGTTGCCCGCGAACCGGAGATCCGGGCGGAACGTTTCTTCCGGCCGCAAATGGGCGCGGCCGGCGTGGTTTTCCTCACTGGTTTGCTGCTCTGGTATTTCTTCCACAACGGCTCTTTCGGCTCGATGGAGAAGGTCCTGGCGCTGGGCATCTTGACTGCCTTGATTGCCGCCGGAGTTCAGGGCGCACTGGTAGGTTCCGCCATCAGGCGGCTGGCTAGCGCTGATGTGGCGACGCAAACCCAGTTGCGCGCGAAGATGACAAAAGGCGAACGCATCGCCGGCGGGCTGCTGGTCATCACCGTGTTCTGCATGGCCACCGCCAGAATGTTTTGAGCGGGGCTGCCAACAACAATCGCCAGATCGTACGGTGCCCGGCGGTAGCCGGCGGCGTGCGCGGCGCGCAGAACGAGCCAAAGTACCGTGGTGGCTCTCCGTACGGAGGTTCGGCTGCGCGCCACCAACCAATCCAAAATATTCTTCAGATCCGCAAGCCGAACCTGATGCCGTCATAAATCGCAGCGTGGATATTGCGTGAGGCTACCGCGTCGCCGATGCGAAAGACCACGAAACCGCCTTGCGGATTGCGCGCAGGAAAGATGTCACCGCCATTGACCAGCCGCTCGTAATCGATCGCGCCGCCGTTCTTCGACAGCGGCTTCAGCGCCAGGTAGAGATCGTCGAGCGGCAGCGTGCCGTGCTCGACCACCACCTGGTCGACCCGCCGCTCTCCGCGCCAGCCATCGGCGAAGTCGGAGCCGAGCTCCGCAACCAGCTGATTGCCCTCGCGCCGCACCGAATGCAGCCGCGTGTTGATGGTTATGGTGACGCCTTTTTCCTGGAAGGCGCGCATATAGGGCACATGGTTCATGCCGCCCATTTCCGGGGCGAAGAAGCGCTCTGGTGAAACCAGCTCCAGCCTGGCGCCGCTATTGGCGATCAGTTCGGCAGCACCCATGCCCTGATGGCCGCCATTGTCGTCATAGAGCAGTACATTCTCGGCCGGCTTGATGCTGCCGGCCATGATGTCCCAGCTCGAGGTGACGAGATGGTCGCCCGCCGTTAGAGGCGGGTTCTGCGGCAGCCCGCCGGTGGCGATCACCACCACGTCCGGCGACAACGCCAGCACGTCGTCCTTCTCCGCCCAGCTGTCGTAGCGGATCTCGACGCCGAGCCGGTCGAGTTCGGCCAGCCGCCAGTCGATGATGCCGATCAATTCCTTGCGGCGCGGGTTCTGCGTTGCCAGCCGCACTTGCCCTCCGGCTTGGCTCGATGCTTCCAGCATTGTCACCTGGTGCCCGCGCTCGGCCGCGACACGCGCCGCCTCCAGCCCGCCGGCGCCTGCGCCGACCACGATCACCTTCCGCTTTGGTCCCTGGGTCCTCGGGATGATGTGCGGGATATCAGCCTCGCGGCCCGTTGCCGCATTGTGGATGCACAGCGCCTCGCCGCCCTCATAGATGCGGTCGAGGCAATAGGTGGCGCCGACGCAAGGGCGGATCTCGTGCTCGCGGCCCTCCATCACTTTTTTGACGATGTGTGGGTCGGCGATGTGGGCACGCGTCATGCCGACCATGTCCAGCTTGCCGGTGGCGATGGCGTGACGCGCGGTGGCGACGTCGGAAATCCGCGCCGCATGGAAGGTCGGGAATTTCGTCGCCGCCCTGATCTCGCCGGCAAAGTCGAGATGCGGCGACGAGCGCATGCCGGTCACCGGAATGACTTTGGTCAGCGCCGCGTCGGTCTCGATCGAGCCGCGGATGATGTTAAGGAAATCGACCTTGCCGGAACCAGCCAGCCGCCTGGCGATTTCGACACCCTCCTCTTTCGACAGGCCTTTCTCGAAATCCTCGTCGGCGACCATGCGGATGCCGACGACGAATTTTTGGCCGACCGCCGCCCGCACCGCGTCGAGCACCATGCCGGTGAAGCGCAAGCGGTTGTCGAGCGAGCCGCCGAAATCATCGTCGCGCTGGTTGGTGGCCGGCGACCAGAAGCCATCCATCAGATGGCCGTAGGCCTCGAACTCGATGCCGTCGAGGCCAGCGGCCTGGCAGCGCTGGGCGGCCGCGGCGTAGTCGACGACGATGCGCTCGATGTCCCAGTCCTCGATGGTCTTGGGGAAGGCGCGATGCGCCGGCTCGCGCACCGGCGAGGCCGACAGCACCGGCAGCCAGTCGGCCTTGTTCCAGCCGGTGCGGCGGCCGAGATGGGTGATCTGGATCATCACCTTGCAGTCATGCTCGTGGCAGGCGTCGGTCAGCTCGGCGAGCCACGGCACGATGCGGTCGTCATAGACATGCAGGTTGCCGAAGGCAGCCGGACTGTCGCGCGAGACGATCGCCGAGCCGGCGGTCATGGTCAGCGCCATGCCGCCCTTGGCCTTTTCGGCATGATAGAGCCGGTAGCGCTCTTTCGGCATGCCGTCCTCGGAATAGGCCGGCTCATGGCTGGTCGACATGACCCGGTTCTTCAGCGTCAGATGCTTGAGCTGATAGGGCTGGAGAAGCGGATCGTTGCTGGTCATCGTCTTCCTGCTGTTTCAAATTGTGCTAATGAGCGGCAAATTTTGTTTTTACGCATGTCGCTGTCCCAAATCCGCTGCACAGTTTTGGGCGACATGCAGCAAGGAACCTGCTCATGACCGATACGAAAAACCTCACCCAGCTCGGCGCCAACGTCGAGGCGCCACAGAGCCCTGAAGCGGCCGTCCTGGAAACCGTCCCGTTTTCGCGCGGCGACGGCCCGCCCGCCATCGTTCGCTTCACCTGCCCGGAATTCACCTCGCTGTGCCCGGTCACCGGCCAGCCGGACTTCGCCCATATCGTCATCGACTACGCACCCGATGCGCTGCTGGTGGAATCGAAGTCGCTCAAGCTGTTCATGACCTCGTTTCGCAACCATGGCGCCTTCCACGAAGAATGCACCGTCATGATCGGCCGCCGCATCATCGCCGCAACCAAGCCATTGTGGTTGCGCATCGGCGGCTACTGGTATCCGCGCGGCGGCATTCCGATCGACGTGTTCTGGCAAACCGGCGCGCCGCCGGAAGGTGTGTGGCTGCCCGACACCGGCGTCGCCCCCTATCGCGGGCGCGGGTGAGCCTGAGTTTCTAAGGAAAATACGTTGCATCAGTTGAGCGGCAGCCGCCGGTAGCGGCTAGGGTTGTTCGGGTCGCTGAAATGGTGCATCGGCCCGTGTTCGGCGAAGTGCGCTGACCAGCGTTTCATTGCCGCCGGGGCGAGCTCGACACCCAGCCCGTCACCTTCCGGCACGCGCACCGTGTTGGCGATCTGTTTGAACGGGCCGTCCTTGATCACGTCGCCGATCTGCCAGCGAAACAGCGATTGCGACGCCTCGCTGATCCATGGCGTTGCCGCCACGACGTGCAGATAAGCCGATGTCATGATGCCGAGATCGTTCGAATAGCACCAGAACCCCTTGCCCATCGCCTCACAGGCGGCGATGAATTTCAGAGTTTTCGACAATCCGCCGAGTGCTGCGAAATTGCAGACGAAGTAATCCGGCGCACCGAGCGCGACTGCCCGTCTGAGATCCGGGATGTGCGTCGAGAACGGAATGCGCGAATGCTGGCGCAGCGCAGCCATCTCCTCGAAGGTCGCGACCGGATCCTCGTAGTTGCGGATGTTGAACGGCTCAATCTCGCGCAGCACCCAGCGCGCTGTGGTCAGCGACCACTGCATGTTTGAATCGAGTTTGATCTGCGCTTTATCGCCAAGCGCCTCGCGCAGCATGCGCACTGTCCTGATCTCGAGCTCGGGATCGCCCATGATCAGCTTGCCCTCGAAGATCGTCGAGCCGTGCTGTTCTCGCATGCCGAGACAGTAGTCGACGATCGCTTCGGCGGTCATCTCGCCACCGGCTCCGCCTTGAGCGGGGCGAAAGGCGAAATATTCCGAAAACGGAATGTCCTTGCGCACCGCGCCGCCGAGCAGCTTGTAGAGCGGCATGCCGAAGACCTTGCCTCTTATATCCCACAGCGCCAGTTCGACGGCGCCGAACGCCACCGTGGCTGCATTCTCGCCGGTGTTGGCGGTAATCTGCCAGGGCGGCACGCAGCGCGCCTCGCAGTCGGCGATGTCGAGCGGATCGGCGCCAATCAGCGCCGGCGCGATCTCGGCCTTGATCACCTCGCCGAAATGCCACCATGGCGCCTCGCCCAGTCCGACCACGCCTTCGTCCGTCTCGACCTCGATGATCGATTTCGAGGCGCCGCCGTAGAGACCAGCCGTCCACCAGAACGGAGCATCGAGCGGGACGTTGACGTGGGTGACGCGGATGTTGGTGATCTTCATCGGTTCCGTTCTCACTCGCACTGGTATTGGCTTAGCGCCCATTCGCCTGTCACCGAGAGCAGGTCCGATATCTTCCAGTCGCCATCGACTTTCCTGAATTTCCACTCCAGCCGGTGCGGGTTGCCGGCGACGATGAAGGCGACGACGACCTTGGCCGCATCGCCCTTGACCGCTTCGATGGTCTTCAGGCTCTTGTCGATCTCGGCCTTGTCGTATTCGGCATTGTCGAGCGCCATGTTGGGATCGAGGCATTCGCCCTGCCCCGACTTCCGCAGCGCATCGCTCTTGTCGAGCACCGACTTCGCCGGATCGGTGAAATGGCCCCGCTGAGCCGGATCGACCTCGAGCCCGGCATGCTCGTAGAACGGCTTCACCACCGCCGTCGGCGAGCCAGGCTGCACGGGTGCGGCCGGTGCGTTTTCTGGCGGCGGCGACGCTGCCGGCGGAGGTGCCGCATTGTCGGCCGGCGCGTTTGCGGGCGGCGCGCCGAACAGGCCCTGAGCGGCGGCGCTGCTCAATCCGGCCAGCAGGCACGCAGTCGCCAGAACCCAGGGACGGCAGCAGAGCACGGCATCACTCCGGGGGCTGCCCGGCCAGGCATTCGAGCGCACTCAGTGTCCAGCCGCTGGTCTTCGAGGTGATGTCGGCGATCTTCCACTGGCCGTCGATCTTCTTGAGCGACCAGACCATTTCGCGTTTGGAACCATCGCCTTCCGGGAAAAGATTGAACGTCGCTGTCACTTGGGCGCTGTCGCCATCCAGCGTTTCGGCCAGCGTCAGCGTCTTGGCTACGGTCTTCTCGTCATAGTCCTGCGCATCGAGACCAGGAGCGAAGTCGATGCAAGGAACTTCATCTGGATGGTTCTTTGCCGCATTGTCGTTCAGTTCGAACAGTTTCGTCACCGGCGCGGTGAAGCGGTCGCGATATTGCGCATCGGCCTCGAATTTGACCGACGGGACATAAAAGAACTTCACGGCGTTGGCAGCAGGGCCGGCAAGCGCGGCCGCCGGCAAGGCAATCGAAAGCGCGGCAACAAAAAGTGGCTGTTTCATGCGTGTCCCCGATTGTTCACTGACAGAAGCTATCAGTACCACGCATCTTGCCTGTCGGCTTTCTTGCGGTCCATGAAATCCTGCAACGCTTCGTCGGCTGGCATAGGTGACTGCCTTGGGGAGTTAACTCAGGCGTCTAGCCAGACGTTCTGGAGATCCATCTCGAAGGTCTGGTGGACACCGTAGTTTTTCACCTTCTTGTTCGTGTGGCTGAACAGCTTCTGCCAGAACGGCTGAACGATAACGCCCGAATCCTGCAGGATCTGCTCGACGTCCTTCATGACCTCGCGGCGCTTCTCCACGTCGATGAGCGAGAGAGCCTGCTTGAGCTTGGCGTCGAAATCAGGATTCGAGTAGCCGGTTTCGTTCCAGGCCTCGCCGGTGCGATAGCCCAGCGCCAACACCTGGACGCCAAGCGGGCGCATGTACCAGATGGTCATCGAATAGGGGTATTTCGTCCAGTCGTTCCAGAAGGTCGAACCCGGCAGCACGGTGCGCTTCACCTTGATTCCGGCGTCGCGCAACTGGCCGGCAATCGCGTCGCCGGTGTTCTTCTGCCAATCGTCCTCGACGGTGATCAGTTCATGCTCGAAGTCGGCCTGCCCAGCCTCGGCCATCAGCTTCTTGGCGCCCGCGGCGTCGCGTGTCTTCTTGGGCAGCGCGTAGTATTCCGGATGAATGGGGCTGACGTGGTGGTTTTCACCAACGGTGCCTCGCCCGGCATAGCCGAGTTCGAGCACCGCTTTGTTGTCGACGGCCATCTGGAGGGCGTTGCGGACGCGCTTGTCGTCGTAGGGTTTGTGCGTGACGTTGGTCCGGGCAACGAGCGTGGTCGCTGTCGCGACCTCCGATTTTACCAGCCCCATCTTGTCCAAGATGTCTATGAAGTCGGCGGGCGTCTCGAAGTTGAGATCGATTTCGCCGGAGTCGAATGCATTTATCGACGCGTTGAAATCGGTTCCGTAGTCGATGAATTCTACGCCGTCGAGAAGCGCTTCGCCGCCCCACCATTTGCCATTCTCACGACGCTTGACGACCGCTTTCTGACCGACCGAATAAGACACCAGTTCGAACGGCCCGGTGCCAATCGGCTTCTCGATCGGATTGGCGCCATCAGCGTCGAAGTTGCGATGGACCACGAGCGCCGGATAGTCGGTGAAATTCGGGATCAGCGAGATGTCCGGCTCGTTCAGCTTCAACTTCACCGTGTTGTCGTCGACCTTGGCGATCGCGCCATCCCTCGCCTTGCCGGTTTTTGCGTCGATCAGCGCACCGACGCGCGCGGCCATGGAATTGCCGGCGGCAGCCTTCTCACACCAGCGCGTCAGATTGTAGACCACATCATCGGCGCTGAAAGCATCGCCGTTGTTCCAGGTGATGCCCTTACGCACGTGCAGCACATATTCGGTGGCGTCGTCGTTGACCTCCCAGCTTTCGAGCAGGACCGGCTCGAATGTGAACTGGCGGGTGTAGCGGACAAGCGGCTCCAGCCAGCAGCGTGAAATGTTCGCAAGTTCCACCCAGTCGTAGGTGCGCGGATCCTTTTGTGCCTTCACCGACATCGAAACGTGCAGCGTTCCGCCTTTCTTCGGCTCGTCAGCCAAAGCCCGTTCTGGGACGGCAAGACCGATCATGCCGTAGGCAAGGGCCGTCGATGCGCCGAAGGCGCTTGCCAGCGCCAGAAACTCGCGCCGGTCCACACGACCTGCACGAACGTCGCTGGCCATCGCTTCGATGGCGCTCGGTATCCGATCACCGTTGCTTCTGAAGAGTGTCATTTTTTCCTCCGTCTTTCCGCATTATGCGACGTGCGGCGTTGATCGCCATCTGATGTTCAGTACCAGGCATCCGTCATTTCGTTCTTTTTGCGGTCCATGAAATCCTGCAGCGCCTCGTCTATTGCCTGGTCGAGCGGCGGCGGCTGATATTCGGCCAGCGCCTTCTTCCAGCGCCGGTTGGCGCGGATCGCGGCATCTTCCGATCCGGCTGCCTCCCATTTCTCGAAGGGTTCGTTGTCGGCGATTTCGGAATCCCAGAACGCAGTCTCGTAATTGGCCAAAGTATGGGCCGAACCGAAGAAGTGGCTGCCCGGCCCGACCTCCCTGAAGGCGTCGAGTGCCAGCTGGTTGTCATCGATCTTGACGCCGTCGAGATAGGTGTGCAGCGCGCCGCAGAAATCGGCGTCCATGACGAACTTTTCGTAGGACATCGACAGAAGGCCGTCGAGAAAGCCGGCCGAATGCAAGATGAAATTGGCGCCGCAATGCACCGCCGCGAGCATCGACATGGTGGCTTCGTTCATCGCATGCGCGTCAGGCAGCTTCGAGGTGGTGAAATTGCCGGAGCACCGCAGCGGCAGGTTGAGCCGCCGCGCCAACTGGCCGATGACCATCGAGCCGATCGCCGGCTCCGGGGTACCGAAGGTCGGCGATCCCGAACGCAGCGACATCGACGACAGGAAATTGCCGAAGATCACCGGCGCACCGGGCCGCTCCAACTGGGTCAGCGCGCAGCCGGCCATGGTTTCGGCGAGTGACTGAGCAATGGCGCCGGCATTGGTCACCGGACCCATGGCGCCGCCGAGGATGAACGGCACGATCACCGCCGCCTGGTTGGCGCGGGCATAGGCGCGCAGCGCCGTCGTCATCGTCGCGTCCCAGACCAGCGGGGAGTTGACATTGACGTTGCCGAGGATGACGCAATTCTGGTCGACAAAATCGCGGCCAAAGACGATGCGTGCCATGTCGATTGAATCTTCCGCCCGGCTTTCGGCCGTCACCGAGCCCATGAAGCCGCGGTCGGAATATTTGATGTGGCTGTAGACCATGTCGAGATGGCGCTTGTTGACCGGCACATCGACCGGCTCGCAGATGGTGCCGCCGGAATGGTGCAGCCAGGGCGAGGACTGCGCCAGCTTCACGAAGTTACGGAAATCCTCGATCGTGCCGTAGCGGCGGCCCTTGTCGATATCCATGACGAAGGGCGAGCCATAGGCTGGCGAGAAGACGACGCTTTTGCCGCCGATCTCGACCAAATTGGCCGGGTTGCGTGCATGCTGGGTGAAGCTTGCCGGCGCGGTCTTCAGGATCTCACGCAGCATGCCGGGCTCGAACCTGACCAGCGCGCCATCGATGGCGGCCCCTGCCCGCTTCCAATGCGCCAATACCACGGGATCGTCGCGAAATTCGATGCCGATCTCGGCCAGGATACGATCGGCCGTCGCCTCGATGCGCAGCAGGTTTTCCTCCGACAGGATGTCGTAGGTCGGAATGTTGCGGACGATATAGGGCCGGCTGAGCCCTTCCGAGCCATGCGAACGCAGCTCGCGCCGGGCGATGCGGCCACCACCGCGCTCGCGGCGTTTGGCCGGTTCGGTCGTCGTTTCAACCGCCGGTGCGTTCATGCAGGCTCCATCTTGCTGTTGGCGACCAATCTAGCCGGACAAAATGCAGCTGTGACGCTGGAAAATCCTGATCTCTTGTATAAGCTCAGCTTATGCGGAGCTTGCGCCATCTGCTGCCCTCGGCCGGCAGCCTGATCGTTTTCGAGGCCGCCGGGCGGCTGTCGAGCTTTACCGCCGCCGGGCGGGAGCTCGGCATTACGCAGGCTGCCGTGTCCTATGCGATCCGCGGGCTTGAAGAACAGCTCGGCGCGAAACTCTTCCAGCGCCGCCATCGACAGGTCAGTCTTACCGAAGCCGGCGATCGCTTTCATGCCGACGTCTCGCTCGGCCTGTCGCACATCCGCAAGTCGGCGGAGGATCTGCGCCAGATCGTCGTCGGCGCTCATGTGACGCTCTCCGCCTCAACCGCCTTCGCCTCGTTCTGGATGATGCCGCGCCTGCAGCAGTTTCGCGACGAATTGCCGGGGATCGACCTGCGCATCCAGACCGCCGACCGCGATCTCGACATCATCGCCGAAGACATCCCGCTCGGCGTTCGTGGTGGCGAGCCCAAGGACTGGCCGGATTATCATTCGCTGCCGCTGGCCGATGAGGAAATATTCCCGGTTGCGGGCGCGAGCTATGTGGCACGGTTCGGGCTGCCCGAGAGCGTCGCAGATCTTCCATCGCACCGTCTCATTCATCTCGAAGAGCCGTTTCGCGAGGCCGCCAGCTGGGACGAGTGGTTCCACTCGGCCGGTGTCGACATCGCCGATGCCGGGCGTGGCTTGCGCATCAACGACTATGCCTTGGTGATCCAGGCAGTCATGGAAGGGCAAGGCATCGCGCTCGGCTGGGGTCACCTCGCCGAGCGGCTGTTGGCATCGGGGCTGCTGGTGCGCGTAACCAACCACACGATGACGACCGGCAAGGGCTTTCATGTCATCTGGTCGAGAAACCGCGAGCTCAGCGACAATGCTCGCAAGGTGCGAGACTGGCTGGCCGCGCAGGCGTGAGGCTATCCCATCAATGCCCGGTCAAACCGTCACGACAATCTTGCCGAATTGTTCGTTCGACTCCAGAAAGCGATGCGCCTCGACGATCTGGTCGAACGAAAAGGTCCTGGAGATTACCGGCTTTAGCGATCCCGACATCAGGCCATCGAAAATGAACGCCTTGGCAGCCTCCAGCTTCGCCGGATCGCTAGTGATTTCGTGGACGAGATAGCCGCGCAGCGTCAGCGTCTTGGCCAGCACGGCGAACAGCGGGAACGGTGTCGGCTCGGGACTCAAACCGCCATATTCGATGAGAATGCCACCCCGTGCCATCGCAGCCGTCAGAGGCTCGAAAATCGGGCCGCCGACTGCGTCGAACACCACTCGGATGTCCTCCGGGCCGGCGATTTCCTTCAGCCGGGCTTCCAGATCTTCTTCCGCTGAAGCAATGACATGGGCGGCGCCGACCTCGAGCAGAGCCCGCTTCTTGGCAGACGTCCGCGTGACCGCGATCGGGGTCGCGCCAACCATGTTGGCGATCTGGATCGCGGCAAGTCCGATACTGCTCGATGCCGCGGTGATGACGACAAAGTCCTCCCTGCCAAGTTTGGCAATGTCGATCAGCGCACCATAGGACGTGAGATATTGCATCCACGCGGCGGCTGCCTCTTCCAAGCTCAGCGATGGCGGGTGCTTGACGACGAGCTCGGCGGGGTATGTGGCAATCTCACCATAGGCAGGCCAGCGGACCATCGACAATGGCGGCACGACGCTGACGGCATCGCCCGGCGCAAACCCGTCCACGCCTTCGCCGACCGTTTCAACGATACCCGCCGCTTCAAGCCCAAGGCCGGAAGGCGACGGCGCGGTCTGGATGTAAGTGCCCGAACGCAGCAGTGCCTCGGCCCGGTTTATGCCAAACGCCTTGACACGGATTTGGACCTCGCCCGGCCCAGGCGCAGGCATGTCGACATTCTCGATGCGCAGAACCTCGGGACCACCAAGCTCATAAAAGCGAACAACACGCGCCATCGGTCACAACTCAAAAATATTTGAACTGAATATGCTATGCCAGCGGCAGTGAGGCGGATAAATAGCCGCTTGAGTAGAGCAGTAGAAACTGGAAGTTTTGAATCATGGATCGCCTTACCAGCATGGCCGTGTTCGTCAAAGCCGTCGACCTGGGCTCGTTCGCGGCCGCGGCGACCGCTCTCGATCTGTCCGGACCGATGGTCGGCAAGCATGTCCGGTTTCTCGAGGAGCGTCTGGGCGTGCGCCTTATCAACAGGACCACGCGCCGCCAAAGCCTGACAGACTTCGGGCGCGCCTATTATGAACGCTGCAGGCTGGTGCTTACTGAAGCGGAGGCCGCGGATGCACTCGCGGCCGACCAGCTTGCCGAGCCGCGCGGAAAGCTGCGTGTCCTCATGCCGGTGCATTTCGGCCGGCGCTGCGTTGCCCCGATCCTGCTCGGGCTTGCGCAGCAATATCCGGCGCTGGAACTTGACCTGTCGTTCAGCGATGCCATCGCCGATCTCGCAGAGGATGGCTGCGATCTCGCTGTCCGCACGGGCGATCTGGAGGACCAGACCGGGGTGATAGCGCGTCGCATCGCGCGCCAGCACATGGTCGTCTGCGCGTCGCCGTCCTATCTCGATAGGCACGGCCAGCCGCAGGCGATAGATGACCTCGGCCGCCATCATGCGATCATCTACCGCCGTTCCGGGCGTGCCGTTCAGCCGTGGCTGTTTCCGCGCAACGGCCAGCCCGCGGCGGAGGTCAGGCCCGTCAGCAGATTACGGCTCGACGATCTCGATGCCATCGCCGATGCCGCGGCCGCCGGCATGGGACTCGCCTGGCTGCCATACTGGATGGTTCGCGAGCGCATTCAAGCCGGCGTACTCGTCCCGCTGTTGCCGGAACAGCCGAGGTTTCTCTATGACGCTCATGCGCTGTGGTTGCAGACGCCCCACTTGCCGATGAAAGTCCGCCTTGCCGTCGATGCACTGGCGGCAGCGCTGCCCAAACTCATGACTTGAATGCACGAGCGGCCCGTCGCGGCCCGCGGCGTGGATTTCCTCAATTCTGCCCTCCCGCATCGACCACGAATCCGCCTATAGTGCTGCCATGCCCATCCGCCAGCTTTCCGAAACGATGATCAACCAGATCGCCGCCGGCGAAGTCATCGAGCGTCCGGCAAGCGTGGTCAAGGAACTGGTCGAGAACGCGCTCGACGCCGGCGCGACGCGCGTCGAGATCGTCACCGCCGGCGGCGGGCTAAACCTGATCCGCGTCAGCGACGACGGCTCCGGCATTCCGGAAAAGGAACTGGCGCTGGCGATCGCGCGCCACTGCACCTCCAAGCTCGCCGACAACATCCACGACATCCGCTCGCTTGGCTTTCGCGGCGAGGCCTTGCCGTCGATCGGCTCGGTGGCGCGGCTGTCGATCCGCTCGCGCACCGCGTCGGGGGACAGCGCCGCCGAGATCGGCATCGACGGCGGTCGCGTCTCTGCCGTGAAGCCGGCCGCCGCCAATCGCGGCACCACGGTCGAGGTGCGCGACCTGTTCTTCGCCACGCCGGCGCGGCTCAAATTCATGAAGGGCGAGCGCGCCGAAAGCTCGGCCATCGGCGACGTGGTCAAGCGCATCGCCATCGCCTTCCCCGCCGTGCGCTTCACGCTGGCCGGGCCGGACCGCTCGACGCTGGAACTGCCGGCGACCGAGGGCGGCCCCGAAGGCCGGCTGCGCCGGGTGGCGCAGGTGATGGGGGCCGACTTTCCGAACAATGCGATTGCCATCGACGCCGTGCGGGACGGTGTGCATCTCGCCGGCCATGTCTCGGTCCCCTCCTTCACGCGCGCCAACGCGCTGCAGCAATACGCCTATGTCAACGGCCGGCCGGTGCGCGACAGACTGATCGCCGGCGCTATCCGCGGCGCCTTTGCCGACGTGCTGCCACGCGACCGCCATGCGGTCACCGTGCTGTTCCTGACGCTGGATCCGGCAATCGTCGACGTCAACGTCCACCCGGCCAAGGCAGACGTCCGCTTCCGCGATCCGGGGCTGGTGCGCGGGCTGATCGTCGGCGCCATCCGTGAAGCGCTGGCCAATGCCGGCATCCGCGCCGCCACCACCGGCGCTGCCGGCATGATGGCGGCGTTCCGGCCAGGGGCTGCCTCCTATGCGCATGGCGGGCCGGCCAACGGCCACCGCAGCTACGAGGCGGCCTATCGGGCTTCCGGCTTTGCCGGGTTCGATCCCGCCCGTTCGCCGCAGCGTCCGCTGGACACGCGTCTTGGCGATGCTGCAAATGGCGGATTCGGCGAAGACGATCAAGCGGCGTTCGACGCCGGCCCGCTGCACAGTGCCGACGCGCGTGCCGGGCAGGACCAGGCGGCAGAGACGCTGCTCGGCACGGCATTGGGCGCCGCGCGCGCGCAAGTGCATGAGAACTACATCGTTGCCCAGACCAGGGACTCGCTTGTCATCGTCGACCAGCATGCGGCGCATGAGCGGCTGGTCTATGAGGCCTTGAAAAATGCGCTGCATTCGCGCGCCGTGCCGTCGCAGATGCTGCTTTTGCCCGAGATCGTCGACCTGCCGGAGGAAGATGCCGAACGGCTCGCCATGCACTCCGAGACGCTGGCCCGCTTCGGCCTTGGCATCGAGCGCTTCGGCCCGGGTGCCGTCGCGGTGCGCGAGACGCCGTCGATGCTCGGCGAGACCAATGTCCAGCAGCTGGTGCGCGACCTTGCCGACGAGATCGCCGACAACGACACGGTCGACACGCTGAAAGGGCGGCTGGACAAAATAGCCGCGACCATGGCCTGCCACGGCTCGGTGCGTTCCGGCCGCCTGCTCAAGCCCGAAGAGATGAACGCGCTGCTGCGCCAGATGGAGGCGACGCCGGGCTCCGGCACCTGCAACCACGGCCGCCCGACCTATATCGAGCTCAAGCTGGCGGATATCGAGCGGCTGTTTGGGCGGCGATGAGGGGATCGCATTGAGCGGCCTCCAAATGGACGGCTCTAGGCATCATCTGGGGGGTCGAACTTCTCATAGACAAACTTCCCCTCACTTCGAAAAAAGGCACTTCCGCAAGGCGCCTCTAGACAAGGGGTAATGAGCGGGTCGTAGTTCGCAATTGTGTTAACATCGAATAGGCTTAAGTTATTCGGATTGTTGACATATTCGTCAGATTCATCACCAGAAAAAAAGCGCCAGCCGCTATCAATCGGACCGTCTGGTGTTTCACGATACAGATAGCCGACTTGTGTGCCATCTACGGTAATGCGATCTGACGCGATACAACTACCGTAACCGACCGCTATTGGGCGAAACGTTGACGCGTCCCGAAAAAACGTCTTGGGCATTCTAAGCTCACTGATGGCGCCCTTATTCCTAATCAGGATCAGCTGCCATGTGTAGTCAGCGGTCAAGCATTTGAGGTAATTACCTCTTCAAATTCACCACGATGACGCCACCCAGCGCCAGCGCGCCGCCGATGATGCCGAGCAAGGTCGGCACTTCGCCCAGCCAGAAGAAGCCGATCAGGGTGGCCACCGGCGAAACCAGATAGAGGAAGTTCGAAGCACGCGCGGCGGACAGGCGGGAAAGTGCCGTTGCCCAGGCGGCGTAGGCGATCAGGCTGGGCACGATGCCGAGAAAGATGACAGCGCCGAGACCGGCGGTATCGGCGACCGCCGCCTGCGCAAGGCCGCTCGGCAGGAAGGGCGCCAGGCAGAGCGCGCCAAGCACCATGTTCGAGGCCGAGATCGTCAGCGGGTGATGGCGCGCAAACAGCGGCTTCTGGACGATGGTGTTGACGGCCGAGCACAGCGCCGAGCCGAGGACAAGCAACGCGCCATTGTTGAAATGCAATCCTTGCCCCTCGCCCATGGCGATGATGCCGATACCGGCGAAGGACAGGAATGTGCCGGCCCAGGCAAGGCCTGAGAAGCGTTCGCCGAGCAGCGCCATGGCCATGATGGCGGTGAAGATCGGGCTGACATTGATGATGAAGCCGGCGGCACCGGCCGAAACGGTCAGCTCGCCAAAATTGAGCATCACCGTGTACAAGGCGACGAAAATGGAGCCGCCGAAAGCAAAGCGCCAGAGTTCGTCGAGCCTGGGCAGAGCCGGCCGCTTGATGGCAAGGAAGATCGCCGCCGGAACCGCAGCGATGGCAAAGCGCAGCGCGCCAAGCTCCAGCGGCCCGAAGGCGGCGAGGCCGGCGCGGATCGCCGGAAAAGCAGAGGCCCAGCCAACCACCGTCAGCGCCACCGCGATGACCGCTGTGTTATCCATCCGCTGTGTCGGATTCAACGTGCCGGTGTAAACGCTCATCTCGGTGTCCCCACGATTCAATGCCATGAAACAGAGAAAACGCCATAGTGAGCCGGTTGACAAACGAACAAATCGAGGATCACCTGTGACTATGGATCACAGCTTAGACCCGATGCTGCCGCTTGAAACCTTGCGCGCCTTCGATGCCGCGGCGCGCACCGGCAGCTTTTCGGCGGCGGCCGAGAAGCTCAACATCACCCATGGCGCCGTCAGCCGGCAGATCGCCAAGCTCGAGGGCTGGCTCGGGCTGAAAGTGTTCGATCGCGGCGCGCGCGGCGTCTCGCTGACCGTCGAGGGCAATCGCCTGCATCTGCGCACCACCGAAGCCTTCGCCCTGATCGCCAGCAATTCGGATCGCTGGATCGAGCCGCGCGGCACGGCGGTGGTGCGGCTGACCTCGATCCCCTCGGTCAGCGGGCTGTGGCTGATGCCGCGCATGGCGGTGCTGGAGAACCACCCGTCCAAGCTGCGCATCGTGCTCGACGTCGACATCCGCCAGGGCGATCTTGCCGACGAGGGTATCGACCTTTCGATTCGCTGCGGGCGCGGCCGCATTCCGGGCCGGATCTCGGTGCAACTTTTCGAGGAATATGTGTTCCCGGTCGCCTCCCCGGAATTGGCCAAGGAGATCGGCCGCGGAGATCCTGCCCGGCTGCTCAAATTTCCGGTGATCAACGATTCCGACGCTTCGGCCTGGCGCGCCTGGTTTGCGGCGCAGGAAATGGACTATCGGCCGCGGCCGCACGATCGCCGTTTCGAGGATTACAATCTCGTACTCGACGCCGCCGCGCACGGGCTCGGCATTGCGCTGGCGCGTCCGCCATTGACGGTGGATCAGTTGAACTCGGGCCGCATCGTCGCCGTAGACGAACGCAGTGCGCTCAGCCCGATATCCTACTGGCTCGACCGGCCGCTGGGGCGGCCGCGCGCTGCCGCCGCCGAGCTCGCCCGGCGCATCGCAGTCCAAGCCGGGCTGGCAGCGGAGAAGATCGGGCAGTTTATCACGGCTGAGGAATGAGATGCCGGGCATCCGCTTTGCCGGCTTGTTCGAGCAAGTGTCACGGGAAACAGAACCAAGCAAGGCCAACCAAGCTTGACCTCGCCGCAATTTGTGGCGATGACATCGTCATGAATTTCGGCACCACCCCATGATGAACCGGTTCGAAGGCCCCGGCGGCAAGGAAGCCCGCATCCGCTACCTCGACGGCGACTTCCAGGTGACCAGCCCCGGCGCCTTCGTGCGCTGCGCGGTGACCGGCGAGAGCATTCCGCTCGACGAGCTCAAATACTGGAGTGTCGCCAGGCAGGAACCCTATTTGAATGCCGCCGCCTCGCTGCGCCGTGAGATCGAAGCGCATCCGGAACTGCGCCGCCGACGGTAGTCTGACGCAAATGGAAGTCGCCCCGCTGCGATCCTTTGCGCCCCTCTCTGCCCCGAAGTCAGGCCGACAACACCGGCCTCAGAGGTTATCTCACAACAAAAAACCCGCCTCGGGGCTCGAGCGCGGGTCGTCGGCGAATCATCACCATGTCCAAATTAGTAGCATAGCTGCATTAGTAGCATAGCTGCCGGCACAAAGCAAGAACAAAATATGCCGCGACCAGCGGAAAGATGCAAAATCCCCGTCCCCGCATCGCCTCGGTGCTCAGCTGCTGGTCAGCCTCTCAGCCGGCGCTGCCGCCATGCATCCAGTGTCTCGTCGATGATGCGTTGCGGCACGTGGTCGAGCTCGAAGACGGTGTCGATCTCCAGCACGTCGAGCCGGTCGAGGAATTCCGGCGGCGCTGCGCCATGACGCAGGCGGGCAGCGTCCTTGGCGGTGGTAATGAGGCCAAGCCCGGCTTTACGCGCCGTCGCCGCCAATTCGGCAAGTTCGTCCTCGCCATAGAAATGATGGTCAGGAAACGATTTGGTCAGCGCAAGCTCGCCGCCGGCCTCGCGGACAGTGTCGAAAAACTTGTCGGGATGACCGATGCCGGCGAACGCCAGGAACCGCCTGCCGGCCAGCGTCACCTTGCTGCTCGGGGCGGTGTGCGCCTCGAAGATCGGCCTCCCGGCGCGCGCTGCCTGGCGCACGACCGTGTCGGCCGCGGTGCCCTCGCCCATCTTCAGCAACGCGCTGGTGAAGACCAGCTGGTCGACGATGTTTGCCCGCAGCGGCCCGCCGGGGATGACGCTGCCGTTGCCGATGCCATAGCGCGCGTCGACGACGACCAGCGCATAGTCGATGTGGATGCGCGCGCTCTGAAAACCGTCATCCATGATCAGGAAATCGCAGCCGAGCTTTTCCAGCAGAAGTCTGGCGCCGGCGGCCCGGTTCGGCGTCACCGCGACCGGCGCGTGTTCGGCCAGAAGCAGCGGCTCGTCGCCGACATGCTTGGCGGCGTCGTGGTGCGGATCGACGATATGCGGCTGCGCAAAGGAGCCACCATGGCCGCGCGACAGGAAACCGGGATTGAGCTGCATGCGCCGGGCCTGTTCGGCCAATGCGATCGCCACCGGCGTCTTGCCGGTGCCGCCGACGGTGAAGTTGCCGACGCAGAGCACCGGCGCCTCGACCTTTTCGCGCGGCGCGTGCCGCATGCGGCGACCGGCGACAAGCGCATAGACGGCGGAGAGCGGCGACAGCGCCGTGACCCGCCAGTCCGGCTCTTCCCACCAGAAGGGTGGCGCTTCCGAGGTCACGTCAGCGCCCGTTTGCGCCCTTCAGGCGCGACTTGACGACCAGCGGCTGGATATAAGGCTCGAGCGACCTAAGCGTGTGTGCCAGCGCACCGCGCATCTCGTCGACGGTCGCCGCACCCGCCGCCATCATCTCATGGCGGGCCGCCTCGTTGGTCAAAAGGAAATTGACTGCGCCGGCCAGCATATCACGGTCGCGCACCAGCTTGGCGCCGCCACTGTCGAGCAGGCGCTGATAGGCCTCGCGAAAATTCTGGACGTTGCGGCCGGCAAGCACCGCCGTCTCCAGCATGGCCGGTTCCAGCGGGTTCTGGCCGCCCTCGGAAGTGAGCGAACGGCCGACAAAGGCGATTTCCGTCAGCCTCAGATAAAGCCCCATCTCGCCGATCGTGTCGCCGAGCAGGATATCGGTATCGGCGGTGATCCTGTCGCCCTTGCTGCGCTGCGCCAGCTTCAGGCCCATGCCGGAAATCTGCGCGGCCAGCTGCTCGGCGCGATCGGGATGGCGCGGCACGATGATGGTTAAAAGCCCGTGATGCCGCTTGTGCAGCATGGCGTGAACTTCCGCGGCGACCACCTCTTCGCCGTCATGGGTCGAGATCGCCGCCCAGGTCGGGCGGGCGCCGATCTGGCGTTTCAGCGCCGACAGCGCCCGTTCGTCGACCGGCGGCGGCGCGGTGTCGACCTTGAGATTGCCGGATACGGTGACCGGCCGGGCGCCGAGCGAAAGGAAGCGCTCGCCATCGAGATCCGACTGGGCGACGACATGGGCGAGATTTTCGAACAATGCTTCGGCGATGTTGGCGCGCTTCTTCCAGGATTTGAAGGAGCGGTCGGACAGCCTGCCATTGACCAGAACCTGCGGCACGCGGCGGGCGCCGAGTTCCAGGATGGTCATCGGCCAGATCTCCGATTCGGCGATGATCGCCAGGTCCGGCTGCCAATGGTCGAGGAAGCGGCTGACCGCCGGCTTGAGGTCGAGCGGCACATATTGGTGGATGATGCGGTCACCCAGACGTTCTTCGGCGACCTGTGCCGAGGTGACCGTGCCCGTCGTCAGGACGATGTTGACGCCGTAATCGAGAATGCTCTCGACCAGCGGCACGACGGCGATGGTCTCGCCGACGCTGGCTGCATGGATCCAGATCACCGGGCCTTCGGGGCGCTCGCGTCCGGCGACGCCGTAGCGTTCGCGCCGGCGAATGCGATCCTCCTTGCCTCTGGACGTGCGCCAGGCGACATAAGGCCCGGCCAACGGGTAGGCGGCGGCCCCCGCGAAACGGTATGCGGTCAGGAAGGCGCGCGCCCAGCGCACACTCATTTCGAACCGTCCACAAGGCGATAGGCCTCGGCGGTTGCGGCATTGAGCGAGGCCGTAACCTCCTGGCGCTTGCGTTCCATTTCCGTCGCGTCGGCGTTGGCCGGCACGAAGACAGGCGTGCCGACGACGATCGAGGAGCGGCCGAAGGGCAGGTTGATCGTCGTCTTGTCCCAGCTGCCCTCGATCACCTTGCGGCGGCTGGTGGCTATCGCGGCAGGCAGGATCGGCCGGCCGGACAGCCGCGCCAGAAGAACGACACCGAGCCCCGCATCGCGCGGCGTGCCGTGGGGAATATCAGCAATCATGGCGACGTTCTTGCCGGTGGCGAGCGACTTTTTGAGGGCGATGAGCGCCTTGGCGCCGCCCTTGTCGAGATGCCTTGCGCTTTCGCGCCCGCCGGAGCCGCGCACCGCCTCGATGCCGAATTTCTCGACCATCAACGCGTTGAGCTCGGCATCGGCGCTGCGCGACACCATGGCAACCAAGGGCCGTCCTTTGGGATAATAGGCCGGGGTCAGCAGATGCTGGCCGTGCCAGAGCGCGATGATGCCGGGCTCGAGCTGCGCATAGGCGCCGCCGGAAAATTTCGCCGATCCGTCGACCATGCGGTTGGTCAGGCGGACAAGGCGGACGAAATACGCAAACAGGGCGGCAATGGCATTCTTGACGAATCGCGACTGCGCCAGCGGTTCGCGGATCTTGCGCCAGAACGTCTTCGGCTTGCGACGTCTGACCGCCGACCGCGGGGCTGATCGCTTCACCGATTCATGGTTCATCGATATCAACCGGCAGCCTTGTTTTCGGGGTCGAGCAGCCGGTGCAGGTGAACGACGAAATAACGCATATGGGCATTGTCGACGCTGGCTTGCGCCTTGGCCTTCCAGACGGCGTGCGCCGATTGATAGTCCGGATAGATGCCGACGATGTCGAGCGCGTCGAGATCGCGAAATTCGGTGCCGCCCAGCTTCTTGAGTTCGCCGCCGAACACCAGGTGCAACAGCTGTTTCTTTCCGTCTTCAGCGGCCATGTCGATCCTTCACATATCGTGAGTTGGGACAGGTCTAGACCAAAGCTGCCGACTTTGGAACCGTTGATAATGTTCAATTGTCCAGCCCGGCGATGACGCCGGCGAGCACGGTGAGGAGTTCGCCACTGCCGGCGGCGAGCGACCCGTGGCGGATCACCTCGCCGGCATAGAGCGGTGCGCGGCCGTGCCGATCGAGCAAGGCGCCGCCTGCCTCGCGCAGGATGAGGTCGGCCGCGGCGATGTCCCAGTCATGCGCGTTGGCCTTGACGAAGGTGGCATCGAGCTGGCCGCCGGCGATCATCGCCAGCCGGTAGGCGAGCGAAGGAATATAGGGCACGCGCTTCAGCCGTTTGTGCCATCTCGCCGGCATCAGGTCGATCATCGGCTTCGGTCCGGCGATTTCGGCCGTTTCCGTCGGCGGACGCACGCCGATGCGCTTGCCGTTCAGGAATGCGCCCTCGCCGGGCAGCGCCCAATAGATTTCGCCCTTCGCCGGGCAGTCGAGCACGCCGGCAAGCGTGCGGCCGTTCTCGACCACCGCGACGCTGACGCACCACGTGGGCAGGCCCTCGAGGAAGCCGCGCGTGCCGTCGATCGGATCGACGACGAAGGTGCGGCGCGCGACAAGCCTTACCGGGTCGTCGACGGTTTCCTCCGACAGCCAGCCATAGTCCGGCCGGGCCGCCAGCAAGGTCTCGCGCAGATATTTGTCGGCGGCGTGGTCGGCTTCGCTGACCGGCGAGGTGCCGCCCTTCATCCACACTTGCGGGTTGTTGTTGAAGTAGCGCATAGCGATGAGGCCCGCCTCGCGGGCAGCGTCGCGCAGCAGCGGCAGGTCTTCAGCAGCGCCGGCCGAGACGACCGGATCAAGCTCCGGCAAGGGTCATTCCTTCGATCAAAAGCGTGGGTGCAGCGGTGCCGAAATTGCGGTCGAGATCACTCGCCGGAACCATGTTGAGGAACATGGTCTTCAAATTGGAGGCGATGGTCACCTCAGCAACGGGATAGGCCAGCTCGCCATTTTCGATCCAGAAGCCGGAAGCGCCGCGGCTATACTCGCCTGTCACCATGTCGACGCCCTGGCCGAACACTTCGGTGACGTAAAAACCGGTCTTGAGCGACTTGATCAGCTCTTCCGGCGTGTTTTCGCCGGGCTCAATGGCGAGATTGGTCGATGACGGCGAGACCGAGGAGCCGTTGCGCGAGCCGCGCCCATTGGTGACGAGGCCTAGTTCCCGCGCCGCCGAGGTCGACAGGAACCAGTGGTTGAGCACGCCCTTGTCGACCATGAACAGTTTTTCGCCCTCGACGCCTTCGCCGTCGAATGGGCGCGAGGCCTGTCCGCGGCGCCGGAGCGGCTCGTCGCTGACGGTGATTGCGGCCGAAGCTACTTTCTTGCCCATCATGTCGCGCAGAAAGCTGGTCTTGCGCGCCACCGCGGCGCCATTGATGGCACCTGCGAGATGGCCGGCAATGCCGCGCGCCACGCGCGGATCGAACACCACGTCGACCGGCCCGGTCGCAGCCTTGCGCGCGCCAATGCGGCGTACGGCACGCTCACCGGCCTTGCGGCCGATGTCTTCCGGCGCGTCGAGATCGGAAAAATGCTGGCGCGAGGAGAATTCGTAATCGCGCTCCATGCCGGTGCCCTCGCCGGCGATCACGCTGGTCGAGCGCGAAAAGCGCGAGGCGACATAATGGCCGACAAAACCGTGCGAAGTGGCGAGCACCAGCCCGCCAAGCCCGGCACTGGCACCGCTGCCGGCCGAATTGGTGACGCCCTTGACGGCAAGCGCCGCCGCCTCCGCGGCAAGGGCTGCTTCCTTCAATCGGTCGGCCGAAACCTCGGTGGCATCGAACAGATCGAGGTCGCGTGGCTTCTTGACCAGCAGGACCGGATCGGCGAGACCCTGATAGGGATCCTCAGGCGACACTTTGGCCATGGCGACGGCGCGCTCGGCCAGCATGTTAGGGTCGGACGCGGCCGTTGCCGAGACGCTCGCCACCCGCCTGCCGACGAAGACACGCAACGAGACGTCCTCGCTCTCGGACGCCTCTGTGCCTTCGACCTTGCCGAGCCGGACCGACACGCCGGTCGAACGGCCGCGCACCGCGACCGCATCGGCGGCATCGGCGCCGGCCCGTTTGGCAGCCTCGACCAGGGCCGCGACGCGATCGGTCAATTTCGCTGCGTCGAGCGTATCGGTCATGCACATAATCCTGTTTATTTGCGGCCGGCTGCAGGGGCAACCGCTGATGCACCATCTATTGTCCCGGTGCGCTTTCTGCAATGGGAGAAGGCAATCAGATGCATCGGCTGAGGTCGGCGCGACCGATCTATAGCGCCGTCCGTTCTTCTTGACGCACATAAAGACCATGTAGATCTTTGATCTTGCGCATTAGGCTGGTCTGATCAACCGGAAGGCGTGACCTTCGATCGGTCAGGCGCGGAAGCGATCAGCCGAAAACGTCGCGACACGCCCTGGATCGCCGCGACCACTGATCCGCTCGGCAACCAGGCGTGCAGTGATCGGAGCGAGTGTCAGGCCGAGGTGGCCGTGACCGAAAGCGTGGATCACCCTGGAGCTGGCGCGCGACGGACCGATAACCGGCAGGGAATCGGGCAGCGACGGCCGGAACCCGAGCCATTCGGATGAGGGCTGGCCGAGTTGGGGAAAGAATTGCCGGACACCGCGATCGAGCAGTGCCAGCCGGCGCGGATTTGCCGGCGCTGCAAGCCCGCCGAGTTCGACTGTTCCGGCAACACGCAGCCGGCCGGTCATCGGCGTCATGTAGAAGCCGAGATCGACAGGACAGACCGGACGATTGAGCACAGGCGCTTCGGTCGGGAATTCGAGATGATATCCGCGTTCGGTCTCGAGCGGGATCCTGTCGCCGGCCTGCATCGCCAACGCCTGTGATTTCGCGCCCGCGGCGATCACCACCGTGTTCGCCTTGACGCGAAAGCCGGAACCGCTGAGCCTGACACCGTCCGCCTCGACCCGCAGTCCGGTTATCTCAGCCTGCGCCACCGAAACGCCGCTGTCGGTCGCGGCATTGAGCAACCGCCGCATCATTTTCTTCGGATCGGTGACATTCATCGAGTCCGGGAAGTACAGTCCGCTGGCCCCGGTTGGGGGGAGGCCGGGCTCCAGCGCGGCCACCGCTGCTGGCGTCAGAACGTCTTGATGGACGCCAAACCCGGCGCGTAGCGCCCTGCCGCCGGCAGCCTTGGCGAAATCGCTCTCGCGACGATACAAGTACAGACAGCCATTGCGTCGCAGCAGGTCTGCCATGCCGGCCTCCTCCACCATCTCCTCCCGGGCGGGCAGGGCTTCGGCAAGAAGCCCCGCGAGTGCCAGCGCATTGGCGCGCGTGGCGGCTGGAAGCGACTGCCGCACGAAGCGGAGCAGCCAGGGTGCGACCTGGAAAAATGCTGCCCAGCGCAGCGCGAAGGGGCTGTCCGGATCGAGAAGCAGTTTTGGCAACGAGCGCAGCACGGCCGGATTGCCTACCGGCATGCAGGCATATTCGGCAAGCGTTCCAGCATTGCCGAAAGAGGCGCCGGAGCCCGGCTCATTGGCGTCTATGAGCAGGACTTCGCGACCGTCAACTGCGAGCCGGAGTGCCGTCGCCAGTCCAACAACGCCGGCACCGATGATGGCGATGTCAGTGGTCTCAGATGTTGCCACCACCGTATCCTTGACCATGATGTTCCGAAACCCTGCTCCCACCTTTTGGGATCATGATCTAGACGAAGCCAGGCAATTGCAGATGGCCGGCCGATAACAGTTCGGCCATCGTGTTCAGGGCCGTGCGCAGATCGTCGAGCGAGCGCGCGGCGCCGACATTGATACGCACGCCGTGCTGTACCGGCTCGCGCCCAACCGCGAAGGCATCACCCGGGAGCACGGCAACGCCACGTTCCAGGCAGGTACGAGCGAAACCCGCGCCCCGCCACGGCTCCGGAAGGCGCAGCCAGGCATGCGTCGAGGTTGGGTGGTTCTGGACATCGTAGCGGCCGAGGATTTCGGTGAGGATGGCCTGGCGCTGGCGAAGCTCCTGCTTCTGCGTTTCTATGATGCGCGCCGCCAAGCCCTCTTCTATCAGCCGCGCGCCGATCAGTGCAGTCAAAGGACTGATGCTCCAGCAGTTGATGCGCAAAGCCGCTGCAACCTGGCCGGCTATGGCGCGTGGCGCGATAACAAAACCGAGCCGCAGCCCTGGGGCAAGGCATTTCGACAAGGCGCCGACGTGAACCGTCAATTCGGGCTCGAGGCTGGCAAGCGATGGCGGCGGATTGTCTGCCAGCGGGCGGTAGACATCATCCTCGATGATGAGGACGTTGTGGCGGCGGGCCACAGCCACCAGCTCGTGCCGGCGTTCCTCGACCAGCGTGATGGTGGTCGGATTGTGAAGCGTGGGGACCAGGAAGACCGCGCGTGGGCGAAGCTGCGCGCAGGCCGCGTCGAACGCGTCGGCCCGCATGCCGCCACGGTCCATGGCGACGCCTCTCAGATCGAGCCCATGCACCCGGCACAGTGCATTGATGCCCTGATAGGTCACTTCGTCGGCGAGCACGACCTCGCCCTGCCTGGTCACCGCCCCAAGTACGCAATCCAGCCCATGCTGGGCGCCCGCCGCCAGCACCACGCGGCCGGGATCGCCTTCCCCCGCCACCGGTCGCATCCACTCGGCGATTGCCGCCCGCGCCCAAAGCGGCCCCTCGGGCGGGTGATAGTCCTGAAGCGTGGCGTAGTGCCGGTCCTTGGACAGGCGCGGCAATAACAGCCCCAACGCGTCGAGATAGGCCGACGTCGCAGGTCTGTTGACGGAAAGATCGATGACGCCGGTGTCGTCGCTCGGCGCTGACACGAAACCTGGCCTTTCGCCGCCGTTGCGGGCAGCGACCGTTGTGCCGCGTCCGGGCCGCGCGTCGAGCAGGCCGCGCTGCTGGAGCGTCGACAATGCGCGCGTCACCGTGGTGACATTGATGCCCAGTGCGCGGGCGATCTCGCGCTGTGGCGGCAGGCGGTCGCCAACCGCAAGCGTGCCGGACGTGATTCGTTCGGCAATAGCGTCGGCAAGGCGGCGATAGACCGGGCCTTCATCCGAGGCGAGTTGCAGGTCCTGAAGCATGCGGATTGGCGGATTCGGTGTGTTGACACTTTGGCTACCGGCGCATCTAGCATAAGACAACGCTCCGGACAATAGCGCTTGTCTGACGCCTACTCTCAAAATCCGATCGAAAAATCTCACACAACTTAGAAAAAATCGGCTTGACGGCCAAACTTGTCTGCATCTATGGTTCTTTAGAGATCGATTGTGTGAGCATACAAGTTTGGTTTGCCGCCATTGTGCGGCAGCGTCATGCGAGACCGACACATGCACGGCAAGCACCACCTCGTTTCAACAAGCAGCCTCTGCCGCAGCTCGACGGATTTCCGTTCGTGACCGTCCAACCGGCAGCGCTGGCAGGCGCCGATTCGGCAGCGGGCGCCGATGCCGGCAGCCATGGATTTGTCGAGTTTGTCGGCGTCGAGAAATCCTATGACGGCCGGACCTTCGCGGTAACGCGGCTGAACCTCGGCGTGGCGCGCGGCGAGTTCCTCACCCTTCTCGGCCCCTCCGGTTCGGGCAAGACGACGACGCTCAACATGCTTGCCGGGTTCGAACGGCCGACCAGCGGCGTCATCACGCTTGAAGGCCGGTCGGTCGACAGGCTGCCGCCGTATCAACGCAACATCGGCATGGTGTTCCAGAACTACGCCCTATTTCCTCACATGAGCGTCGAGGAAAACGTCGCCTTCCCGCTTTCCGTCCGCAAGATCACCAAGGCGGACATTTCCTCCCGCGTCGGCCGCGCGCTCGACATGGTGCGGCTGCGGCAGTTCGGCGACCGGCGGCCGGCACAGCTTTCCGGCGGTCAGCAGCAGCGCGTCGCGCTTGCCCGCGCGTTGGTGTTCGAGCCGAGCCTGGTGCTGATGGACGAGCCGCTCGGCGCGCTCGACAAGAAGCTGCGCGAGCACATGCAGCTCGAAATCAAGCAGCTGCACACAATGCTCGGCGTCACCATCGTCTATGTGACACACGACCAGAGCGAGGCGCTGACGATGTCGGACCGCGTCGCCGTCTTCAACAATGGCGGGATTGCCCAGCTCGGTTCGCCGGATGATCTCTACAACGCGCCGCAAACTTCGTTTGTCGCAAGCTTCATCGGCGAGAACAATACGCTGCTCGGCAAGGTCGAACGCGTCTCTGGCAAGGAGTGCCGCGTCGCGCTGGACGGTGGTGGTTCGATCACAGCGCTCGCCATCGGAGTTGCGGAGGGCGCAGCCTGCCATGTCGCCATCCGCCCGGAGCGGCTGAAGCTTGCACCCGCTTCGAAAGGAGCAAATGGGCTGGCCGGCACGGTCGATGGCCGCATCTATCTCGGCGACCACCAGCGTCTTTTGGCCAGGCTGGAAAACGGACAGGTGCTGACCGTCAAGGTCGGCCCCGAAACGACCATGGGCAACGGGGAACCGGTCACGGTTTCCTGCGCGCCCAACGACTGCCGTGCCTTTCCGGCCGATGCCGGAACAGGCGGTTCCATCTCGAAAACAGGGGAATAAGAACAATGAAAATCACAAAAGCCCGGCTGTTCGCCTTCGCGGCAGCCACAGCATTCATCACGTCAGGACATGTCGCCTTCGCCGACGAGCTTTCGATCATGGCCAGCGGCGGCGCCTGGCAGGATGCCCAGCGCAAGGCATGGTTCGAGCCGTTCAGCAAAGAGACCGGTGCCAAGATCGTCGAGCAGGAATATCTTGGCGATCTCGGCAAGGTCAAAGCCATGGTCGATACCGGCAACGTGCCGATCGACCTGGTGACGGTCGAGACCGCGACCGTGCTGCAGGGTTGCGACGCCGGCATTCTCGAGCGCCTCGACTATTCCAAGATCGCGCCGCGCGAAAAGTTCCTCGAAGGCTCCGCGCTCGACTGCGGCGTCGGCCTCGACGCCTATGGCGACGTGCTCGCCTATGACCCCAACGTGCTGAAAGAGGCCCCGACCTCGGTGCTCGACATCTTCGACACGACCAAGTTTCCGGGCAAGCGCGCGATGCGCAAGTTCCCGGCGCAGAATTTGGAATGGGCGCTGATGGCCGATGGCGTCGCGCCGGCCGATGTCTACAAGGTGCTGGCCACGCCGGAGGGCGTCGACCGCGCCTTCAAGAAACTCGACACCATCAAGAAAGACATCGTCTGGCGGGATGCCGGCGCACAGCCGCCGCAGCTCCTCGCATCCAAGGAAGTGGTGATGACCACCGCCTGGAACGGCCGTATCCAGAATGCGATCGACAAGGACGGGGCGCCATTCAAGATCGTCTGGAACAACCAGATCCTCGAATACGACATGATCGCCATTCCGAAGGGCGCCAAGAACCCAGAGCTGGCCTACAAATACCTTGCCTATATCAGCCAGCCGGAAAACAACGCCAAGCTCGCCAGCTACATCACCTATGGGCCGGTGCGCACCGATGCAGCTTCCTTTGTCGCGCCGGACGCCCTGCCCAAATTGCCGAACGCGCCTGACCACATGACCGCTTATCTGGTCGCCGATACCGAATTCTGGGGCGACTATGGCGAGGATCTGGTCAAGCGTTTCAACGCCTGGCTCGCGCAGTAGGAAAAATGACGGCGCTTGAGCCCACGAAGCTGGACCGGCCGCACATCGCGCGCGACCGGCCGGCCGCCGATGCCAACGCGGCGAAATCCGTCACGGCAAAACTTCGGCGCGCCGAGTTCGGCGACCGATTGCGGTCGCTGGTGCTGGCGGCGCCTTTGCTGGTGCTACTGGCGCTGAGCTTCGGCATCCCGATCGTCCTGCTTCTGTCGCGCGCCGTCTATGATCCGACGATTTTCGACGCCTTGCCGCAGACCAGCCAAGCGCTGCGCGGCTGGAACGGCGCGGGACTGCCCGGCGACGCCGCCTTCCTGGCCCTTGCCGCCGACCTCCGCGACAATCAGGCCAAGGGCACCGCCTACGAACTTGCCAAGAGCCTCAACGCCCGCCTGCCCGGTGCGCGCAGTCAGGTGCTCAAGACGGTACGCCAACTTGAGGCTGCCGACAGGGCCCCGCTTGAGGTGATGAAAGCGGTGCCGTTCTGGTCGGCGCCGGGCACGTGGCCGGTCATCGAGAGCGGCACCCATAGCGTGACGTCGTTCTACTTGCTGAGCGCGCTTGATCTGCGCTGGAACGCCGATGGAGGCATTGAAAGAGTGCCGCCGGAACAGGCGATCTTCCTGCAGGTATTCATGCGCACATTCTTCGTCGCCGCGGCGGTGACGCTCGCCACGCTGATTCTGGGCTTTCCCCTCGCCTACCTCATCGCCTCGGTGCCCAAGGGCCTCGCCGCCATCCTCATCGTCGCGGTGCTGCTGCCATTCTGGACGTCGATCCTGGTGCGAACCGCGGCCTGGACCGTGCTCCTGCAGAAATTCGGCCTGGTCAACGACCTGCTGCTGTGGCTCGGCATTGCCGACGACCGGCTCGACCTGATGTACAGCCGCGTCGGCCTGATCATCGCCATGACCCACATCCAGCTGCCGTTCACGCTGCTGCCGATCTACAGCGTCATGCGCACGATCCAGCCGTCGCAGATGAGGGCCGCCTATTCGCTTGGCGCAAAACCCTTAACCGCATTCCGCCGCGTCTACCTTCCGCAGGTCTTTCCGGGCGTGATGGCGGGCTGTTTGCTCACCTTCATCCTCTGCCTTGGCTACTACATCACCCCGGCGCTGATCGGCGGCGCCAGCGACCAGTTGATCAGCAACTTCATCGCCAACTACGTCAATGTCGAACTGAACTGGGAGATGGCGGCAGCGCTGAGCTTCATCCTGCTCGTCTTTACCGTGGCGCTGTTCGGCATCTTCGCCCGTATCCTCGGCCTCGACCGCCTCAAGCTGGTATAGCCATGTTGTTGTCTCCCTATCCAACCCTTGGTGAGCGCGTCCGCATCGGGCTGCTGTGGCTGTGGTGCGGCATGGTGATCCTGTTCCTCCTCGTGCCGATCCTCATTCCCGTCCCCTTGTCGTTCAACAGCGGCGCCTTCTTCATCTTTCCGCTGGAGGGATTTTCGACGCGCTGGTACGCGGTCGTGCTCGGAACCCAACGCTGGCAATCGGCGATCGGCAACAGCCTGATCGTTGCGTTCGGGACGACGCTGATCGCAACGATACTCGGTACGTTGACGGCGATTGCGCTTTCGGACGAAAAGTTTCCCGGCCGCCGCATCGTCATGCCGCTGCTGCTGTCGCCGCTGATCGTGCCGGTGGTGATCACCGCCGTCGGCTCATATCTGTTCTATGCCCGCGTCGGCCTGGCCAGCACCTATGCCGGCATCATCCTGGCGCACACCGCGCTCGCCAGCCCGTTCGTCGTCATCACGGTGGGAGCGAGCCTCACCGGCTTCGACCGCAATCTGATGCGCGCTGCAGCCATCTCCGGAGCAAAGCCCATCACATCGTTCTTCAGGGTGATGCTGCCGCTGATCCTGCCCGGCGTGCTGTCAGGGGCCGCTTTCGCCTTTGTCACCTCGTTCGACGAGGTCGTCGTGGTGCAGTTCCTGGCCAGCGCCAATCAGCGCACCATGCCGCTCGAAATGTTCATCGGGCTGCGCGAGAAGCTCTCCCCGGCAATCACCGCCGCCGCCACGCTGATGATGGGGCTGTCGATCATCCTGCTCGTCGTCGCTAATCTTCTGGCCCGCCGTGGCAGGCAGCGACCGCGCATCGAGTGAAGGCATACGAGCCCTATCAGGCGGGCGCCGCGACGGCGGCACCGCTGGCGGCGTCGGCGCTAGTCGAAGATGCGGCGTGTGCGACAGTCAGCCTGTAGAGTTGGGATCGGCTGGATCCACCCACGGGCGGCCCAATCGTGTCACCATCGCCGCGTACCCAACGGCACCTGCCGCCCAAAGGAAGATGCCAAGCTCTTTGACAGCGTCTTCGGCGATGTCGACCGCCGAACCCGGGCTAGGAAACAGCTCTCCCAGCTGGTCGATCGCTGCTGACATCGCGAGTAAGAAGCCTGCGGCCACAAATACCATCGTGCCGTCGAATGTCTTCCGTCGCAGCCGAAAGAACCAGAACAACCCGGCGACGGCGTAGGCAATCATCGTAACAATCTCTGGTATCGCAACAACCGGCAGCACGTCCTCATGGATCAACAACAGGTCATCGAGGCCCATGACCAGGGTAAGGCCGCCGAGAAACGTGCAATCCCATCGGTGCGTGAGCAGGCCAGCAAACAGGGTCGCCGCGCCGGTGCCGATCCATAGTGAAGCACCGAGGGACGAAATCCACCCCGTATAGAAGCCGACATCGGCGGCTGCAGATGGATCTCGATAGAAGATTGTAGCGTCCAGACCAAGAATTTGCGCGACGAACAGCGCGGCCAAGAGCATCACAACGTTAATCGCTGCGGCCGCAAGTATGACCAAGCGCCAGGACATTGTCCATTCGCCGCCATGCTTTGTGTTCAGCGCGTTCTTGTCTGGCATTGTGCCGAAGGCCATTCTGAGTACGATGGCGGCTAGCTCCGCTGCGCCGAGAACTCCGCCAGCACTATGCCGGCCCACCAAGAGCGCGGCAACACACGGAAGGGTTGCAGCGCTTCGCCCATGACGAGGTCGTCATGGTGCAGTTCCTCGCCAGTGCCAACGGCCTGCGCGAAAAGCTCTCCCGGCAGTCACCGCCGCCGCCACGCTGATGATGGGTCTGTCGATTATTCTGCTCGTCGTCGCTAATCTTCTGGCCGACGCAGCCAGCGGCGGCCTGGCCTGACCATCTAATTGGTTGCAAATCTGATGCGTCGGTCAGCCCAACCTGTCGTCAGGAGCCGGCCACCGGCGTCCAGATCACGTCGTCGATCCTGAGCGCGCCGGTGGCGAGCATCACCAGCCGATCGAAACCGAGCGCCGCGCCGCTTGCTTGCGGGATTATGGCGAGCGCGGCGAGGAAATCCTCGTCGATCGGGTAGCGTTCGCCATAGACGCGCTGCTTTTCGTCCATTTCGGCGGCAAAGCGCCGGCGTTGCTCGGCTGGGTCGGTCAACTCGCCAAAGGCGTTGGCGAGTTCGACGCCGCAGCAATAGAGCTCGAAGCGCTCGGCGGTGCGCGGATCGTCGGCGCTCGGCCGGGCCAATGCCGCCTCCGAGATCGGATATCCGAAAAGGATGGTGGCGCGTCCCTGCCCCAGCGCCGGTTCGATTTTCTCGACCATCACCCGGCTGAACAGGTCGGCCCAATTGTCGTCCGGCGCGGTCCGCAACCCGGCCTGGACCAGGGCGGCGTGCAACCCCGCGCGGTCGGTGCTGCCATCGGCTGCCACCGTCGCCAGCAGATCGATGCCGGCATGGCGCATGAAGGCTTCGGCGACGCTCAACCGTTCCGGCTCGGCGAACGGGTCGGCCTCGCGGCCGCGGAAGCCGAAGCGCTTTGCGCCCGCCCGTTCGGCCGCCAGCGCGACGAGCTCGGCGCAATCGTGCATCAGGCTCTCATAGATCTCGCCGACGCGGTACCATTCGAGCATGGTGAACTCCGGATGGTGCAAGGGGCCGCGCTCGCGGTTGCGCCACACAGCACCGAGGCTGAAGATGCGCTCCTCGCCGGCGGCAAGCAGTTTCTTGCAGGCGAATTCCGGCGAAGTGTGGAGGTAGAGCGGCTGGCGCGCGCCGTCCGGCCCGATCGCCTCGGTGGCAAAGGCCGACAGATGCGCTTCATTGCCGGGCGAGATCTGGAGGGCCGATGTTTCCACCTCGACGAAGTCGCGGCGGGCGAACCAGTCGCGCATGCTGGCGGCAATGGCATTGCGCAGGATCAGCCGCGGCCGGCGGTCGGCGTGGACATGCGGTGTCCACCAGGGCGAGGCGGCGGTCATCGACTTCAGGGGAATTGCACAGAGGGCTGGCGATTGCTGCCAAGATGCGCTAGGCCGCACGCAACGGCCTCTCCAGCCGATTTGCGCCAACAAATTTTAGCAGGATGGAAACCCGTGAAGGTCATCGCCAGCTCCTTACGTAAAGGCAACGTCGTCGAAAAGGACGGCAAGCTCTATGTGATCCTCTTTGCCGAAAACATTCATCCTGGCAAGGGTACGCCGGTCACCCAGCTCGACATGCGGCGTATCTCTGACGGGGTAAAGGTTTCCGAGCGTTACCGCACCACCGAGCAGGTCGAGCGCGCCTATGTCGAGGAGCGCGAGCACACGTTCCTCTATCGCGACGGCGAAGGCTTTCACTTCATGAACCCGGAGAGCTACGACCAGGTCGCGGTGCCGGAAAGCGTGGTCGGCGACATGGCCCCCTATCTGGTCGAAGGCATGCCGGTGCAGATCTCGCAGTACAACAACATCGCCATCTCGCTGGTACTGCCGCAGCGCGCCACTTTCGAGGTGGTCGAGACCGAGCCGGTGACCAAGGGCCAGACGGCGTCCTCATCGTATAAGCCGGCAACGCTGTCCAACGGCGTGCGCACCCTGGTACCGCCACACATCAGCGCCGGCACCCGCGTGGTGGTGATGACTGCGGATGGCGCCTATGTCGAGCGCGCGAAGGACTAGAGCGCGGCGGTCTTCAGACCGGTCAATGGCTTGTGCTAGCGCACGCCAAAGCGAAGCTCGCCGGCGGTCTCCTGACAGTTCGCGCTTCGATGCGGAAGCCCATCACCTCGTTGAGAACCGGTATTCTATCCAGAACTGGCTAAATTAGCAGTTTCTTGCATACCTTTGGAACTTTGTAGCTTTCGTTCCATTTTCAACCGCATGCGAGAGTCTGTGGTCCATGGCCCTGGAATGACGGTGAACAGGTCACCGCCTCGCTACTCGCTGGTCCTGCCCATCTACAATGAAGAACAGGTGCTGCCTCGGCTGATCGAGCGGATCAGTTCGCTTATCGGTCGGCTGGACGGCGAAACGGAGGCCATCTTCGTCGATGACGGAAGCCTCGATGGAAGCGTCGAATACCTCCAAAAGGTGGTTGCCGCCGAGCCGCGCTTTCGGCTGATCGAATTTTCCCGCAATTTCGGTCACCAGGTGGCGATTACCGCCGGTATGGACGCCGCTGCGGGCGATGCCGTCATCGTCATGGATGCCGACCTGCAGGACCCGCCGGAAGTCGTTCTCGATCTGATAGCTAAGTGGAAGGAAGGCTTCGAGATCGTCTATGCCCGCCGAGTCAAGCGCGAGGGCGAATCCTGGTTCAAGCGCTTTACGGCAAGTCTTTTCTATCGCCTGCTGGAGAAAATGACTTCGGTCGATATTCCGCGCGACGTCGGCGACTTCCGCCTGGTCGGCCGCAAGGCACTGGAAACCTTCAAGCGTATGCCCGAACATGACCGCTTCGTCAGGGGCATGTTCGGCTGGATGGGCTTCAAGCAGACGGCAGTGCCATTTGAGCGCCACGCGCGAACCCTGGGCCAGACCAAATACCCATTCTGGAAGATGATGCACCTTGCGGTTCACGGCATCGTCAGTTTCTCCGAGAAGCCGTTGCGCCTGGCGCTCTGGGGCGGACTGGCCATTTCCGCGCTTGCGGTGGTCTTTGGTGCCTACGCCATGTTTGCCTGGTTTTTTGAAGCCGGCATCATTGCCGGGTGGACATCCACGGTGGTGATCGTGTCGCTCCTGTGCGGCATTAATCTTTTCATGACCGGCGTGGTCGGGCTCTATGTTGGCAGCATCCACGCCGAGGTGAAACGCCGCCCGCTGTACGTGATCGATCGGCTCACCGGCTTCGACGAGGCGATGCGTGCCGTCTCTGGTGAGCGCCGCCGATCGTTTCACAAGCCCAGGAGTGGAGTCCCCGCCAATGGGCGAACTCTTCGACAGCTATAATTCCAACTATGGCGAGGCGGTCGAAGGGTCCATCCGGTTTTCCGGACTCAGGCACGACTTCTTCCTTGTCGCCAAGGCGGACCTGCTGCGGCGTCTGGTGGTCGAGCGAAAGCTTCGGCAGGGTGGGTCGGCTGTAACGGCGCTGGATGTCGGCTGCGGCGTCGGTTCGCTCCACCCCTACCTCGACGGCGCTTTCGACAGCCTCGATGGTTGCGACGTCTCGCAAGACTCGATTTTGCGCGCCAGCCAACACAATCCGCGTGTGGCCTACAGGACCTGCAGCACGCAGGGGCTGCCTTATGAGGACGGCACGTTCGATCTGGCTTTCGCCAGTTGTGTCGTCCATCATGTCTCGCGCGCTGTCTGGCTCGATTTCTTCCTGGAAATGCGGCGCGTCGTGCGGCCAGGCGGCGTCGCCTGCATCATCGAGCACAATCCCTATAATCCACTGACGCGTCTTGCGGTGTTTCGGTGTCCGTTCGACCACGACGCGGTCCTCCTCAACGCCGCCACCGCAGCGTCCCTCTTTCGGGCGACCGGCTTCACGGACATCCGATCCGAGCATTTCCTGCTGCTGCCGTCGGCAAGGCCCTTGGCCAGAAGAGTCGAGCGCGTATTCGCGCCTTTGCCGCTTGGAGCGCAGTATGCGTGCAGTGCGCATGTCTGAGCGCCGTTCGACCGGCGACGCCGGGCTGAGACTGCTGGCGCGCTTCGGGTCCGTCGGCATCGCCGCAACGATCCTTTATGCAGTGCTGGCCACCGCTTTGGCAAAATGGCAACGGTTCGGCCTCTCGCCGGTCGGTGCCTCGCTCGCGGCTTACACCGCAGCCGCCCTGTTTTCTTATCTTGCGCATAAGTTGGTAACCTTCGCATCGAGCGGATCGCATCGATCGGAAGCTCCGCGTTTTTTCTTGCTGACGGCGACAGGCTTCGCTGTGGCCTACGCCGCGCCGGCGCTTTTGACGGCCAAACTCGGCCTGCCGCCGATCATTGCCATTCTGGTTACATGCTTGCTTGTTCCAGCGGTCAATCTTCTCATGCTCGACCGGTGGGTTTTTGCGCAGCGAAGACCTGGCCAGCAACGTGATCGCCCGCCCTGACCCGGCTCAATGGGATCGAGCCGGAACGATAACAATTTGATGGAGCGCTTATAGATGTTGCTGGCGGCCGGACTTGGCGGAATGCCGTCGAGGTAGTCGAAGGCGATGTCGAATGTCTTGGCCTCGGCGAGGACCGCCGGTGGAATGACGAACGTGACCGTGCGTGGCTCTTTGCCAGACAGCGTCACCGCATGCACCCGAACGCCGTTCACCGAGATCACAACCCTTTGCGTGATCTGTGGTGGACGAATGACGGCGGCCATTTGCAGCGTGGCCGTCAGGCTGTCGCGGAGCGGCGGTATCTCCAGGCGAAGCCGCGAGGTCTCGCCCAGCGAATGGGTGCCGTCGGCTACCGGCCCCGACCAGCCACAGACCATCATGCCGGTTGCCTTTTTGGCTCCGTCGGACCGGAACGACACCGTCTCGCCATGTGTGTAGCTGCCGACCGCATCGCGATTGAGGCAGGTCGTCGTCCGATCAATGTAATAGGCGCGATAATCGGCATTGACGTTTGGATTGAGAGCAAGCGCAAGGATGATGATTTCCGCCCCGGCCAGAACCGCCGCCAGCGTGTAGCCGCCAAGCGAGGCCGCGCGCCGATGCGGGCCCGGAGTGCTAGACCAGGGCAAGATAGCCCCCGATCCACGCCACGGTCATGAAATAACAGGCGCTGAGGAAGAGGCCCAGAGCCGCAAGATAAGTCAGCTTCGACGCCGACAGCAGCATGGCCAACACCATTGTCAGAGGCGCAAGCCCAACGACGTATCTGACCATCGAGGCCAGGTTCGTGATCAGCGGCAGGATGATGCAGCAGGCGCAGAACAGCGCGGCGCCATATTGCCTGCGAACCGCCAGAACCGCCGATAGCGCCAGTCCTATGAGTGCGGCGAGCGCGCTCCATTGCGGCGCCGTGGGCAGCCATCCGTCCGTCGGAACGGCCGAGAGCCCATCCCATATAAAGCCGAGCGGATTGCCGGCCACCCGTCCAAACGCGCGCTGGACGTGCAGGAAGGCAAAGCCGTCCCCGACCGTCAGGTAGAGGAACAGGACGTAGGCGAATAGACCGGCAGGCGAGATGAAGATCGCGACGAGCAGATCCGGTCGGCCAAGCAGCCAATGGGGGAACGACAGCGTCGATCCGCCCTTTGCCCGGTAATCCCTGAACATCTGAATGACGGTCGCAAATACAACGAGCACTCCGACGAGCCTGGTTGCCGACAGGAGAGCCGATGACAGTGCCGCAGCCAGATAGCTGGAGCGTTTGAGCGCCAGAAAAACGCACGACGTCAGGAGCACGAAAAGAGGTTCGGTCAGGAAAGTCGTAAAATGAAAGGAGAACGGGCCGCTGAGCAGAAAGGCGCAATACAGCACATAAGCGCGCATGTTCTTCTCGAGCAGCGGCCAGGCCACCAGACAGGCGGCGTAGCTGCACGCAATCGACGTGATCGATGCGACCAGTATCGTCGGGAAAGGGAAAACAGACCGGATCGCCGCCACCAGCATCGGATAGAGCGGGAAGAAGCCCCAGCGTCCGACATTGCTCTGGTTTGGGACGGGAAAGCGCTCATAACCGTGTTCGGAAATACCGACATACCACGCGCAATCCCACCGGCAGAGCGCCTGGGCATAGGACGCGAAGCCTGGTTCCGCCGAGACCGAAGTGAATGCGGCATAGCGGATGGCCAGTCCACTGACGACGAACAGCAGCGGCACCGCCGCGACGGCTACCGCAATAAAGCGGCCGCCGGCGTTCGGACGCGCGACAGCTTCGAGCGCCAAAATCTGCCTCCACCCGTTCAAGTGGCTGGCGCCACTCAACGCTAGATGACGCGCGCCCCGGCGAATTCAAGGCATGCAACGCGGCTCAAATGGCGATACCGCTATCCGGCGCTTCTGAGCCAGACCAGCATCTCGCCGGCGTCGCGGTTGTCCCAGGCGAAATACGGCACGGCGGTGACTTTCGCTTCCTCCACCGCCGGCGGTTCGGTGCGGTAGAGTCCCTCTTCCCAGTTTTCGAATGCCTCCTTTTTGGCAATAGCCGAAAGTGTTACGACGCCGCCCAAAAGGTTCGGCTGCTCATGCGCCTCGATGTCAGCTGTTCGCGGCAAAGCGATGCGGTGCAGTTGGCTGGAATTGTCGGTCTCCTCGACGCAATAGATCAGCGGACCGCGCGCCAGCGCCACGCGGCCTATATCCTGCCGCACCTGCGGGTTGGCGTAGAGGCGGTCGATGGCCATTTCGAGATCGAGCTCGACACGGTCGCCCTTGCGCCATTCGCGGCGGATCGCGGCATAGCCGTCGCTGGTGATATCAGCCAGATCGACATCTGCGCCATTCACCCTGAGCGTTGCCTTGCGGCACCAGGCCGGCAGGCGCAGATGCAAGGTGAACTCGGTCGGCGCTTCCGGTTCGACGCTGATCGAGGCCGCGCCGTCCCATGGATAGTTGCTGGTCTGGGTCAGCTCTATTTGCGTCCCTGCGATTTCGAAACGAGCCGTGCTGTTTCCATAGAGATGGACGGCCAGTGCATCGTCCGACAGGCCGTAGAAATAGCTGCCGATCGAGGCGACCATGCGCCCGACATTGGGCGGGCAGCACGGGCAGCGATGCCATTTCCAGCGATGGTGGGCGCCGCGGCTCTCGAGCGGATTTTCGTAGAAGAACAGCGAGCCGTCGAGCGACAGGCCCGAGATCGAGCCGTTATAGAGCGCCCGCTCCATCATGTCGGCGTAGCGCGCGTTGGGGCCCATGCCGAGCATACGGCTTGCCCAGAACACCAGGCCGACCGAAGCGCAGGTTTCGGCATAGGCGGTGTCGTTGGGCAGGTCGAAGTCGGCGGTAAAACCCTCATTGTGCGAGGACGGCCCGAGGCCGCCGGTGACGTAGAGGTTCTTGGTCATGAGATCGTCCCACAGGCGGTCGAGCGCCACCCGCAGCGTGTCGTCGCCATATTCGGTGGCGATGTCGGCCATCCCGGAATAGAGGTACATCGCCCTCACCGCATGGCCGACGACCTTGTCCTGCTCGCGCACCGGTCTGTGCGACTGGTTGTATTCGTAGGTTTTGAAATGATAGGCCTTGGGGTCGGCGCCGCGGGCGCGCGCCTCCTCGTCGAAATAATGCGGCTCAAGGCCGCGCTGGTCGATGAAGTATTTGGCAAGCTCCATATATTTGCGCTCGCCGGTCACCCGCGCCAGCTTGACCAGCGCCAGCTCGATCTCCTCGTGCCCGCAATAGCCTTTCTTCTTGCCCGGCTCGGGACCGAACGTCTCGGCGATTTGGTCGACATAGCGGCACATGATGTCGAGCAGCTTGCGTTTTCCCGTGGCCTGGTAGTAGGCGACCGCGCCTTCGATCAGATGGCCGGCGCAATAGAGCTCGTGGCAATCGCGCAGATTGGTCCAGCGCAAGCCCGGCTGGATGCGCTGGTACCAGCTCGACAGATAGCCGTCGGGCTGCTGCAGCTTGCCGTACATGTCGATGACGGCGTCGATCTTCTTCTCCAGCTCGTCGTTGCGGCGGCGGTAGAGCGAGTAGGCGGCGGTCTCGATGGTCTTGCCCCAATCGCTGTCCCAGAACATCTGCGTCGTTACCGTCGAGCCGGTGAACTCGTTGCCGGCGGTGGCTGCCTCGTCCGGCGAGGGTGAGTGGAACGGAATGACGACGCCGGGCGATGGCCGGTCCGGATCGATCTGCTCCAGCATGCGCGCCTCGACGCAGCGGTCATAGAGGATGCCGGCGGTCCTTGAGGCGACGGCATCGACACGGTCGCCCCAGAAGCCGCGCACGTCGACCTGCGGCACCGGCAGCGGCCGGAAGGCGAGTTTTGGCTTGCGCAGCTCGGCAGCCGGCTTGGCGGATTGCGATGCGGTCATCAATTTACTCCGGTTCGGTTCGATTGGTCACTTCACGGCCCCTGCCATGAGGCCGCGGATGTAGAAGCGCTGCAGCAACAGGAAGAGCACCAGGCACGGCACCATCATCACGGTGACGCCGGCCTGCACCGCGCCCCAGTCGATGGCGCCGAAGCGGCCGGACTGCAGCGCCGTCATCATGATCGGCAGCGTGAATTTGGACTGGTCGGTCATCAGCACCAGGGCTGCCAAAAACTCGTTCCAGGCGCCGAGGAAGGCGAACAGCGCGATGGTGACGATGCCCGGCCAGACCAGCGGCAGCATGACCCTCAGCAGCATGGTGACATTGTTGGCGCCGTCCATGCGGGCGGCTTCCTCGATCTCACGCGGCACCGCGTCGAAGGCGTTGCGCATCATGAAGATCGAGAACGGCAGCTGCAGCGTGACGTAGACGCAGACCAGTCCGGTCAGCGTGTTGTGCAAGCCGATCTTGGTCAACACCAGGAAGATCGGCGTCAGGATCGACTGGAACGGGATCATGATCGTCGACAGGATGACGACGAAGAGGAGGTTCTTCAGCGGAAAGCGGAAGCGCGAGAAACCATAGCCGGCCAGCACGCTGACGATCACCGACAGCACCACCGTCATGACAGAGACATAGATGCTGTTCTGCGCCGGTAGCCAGAGGCCGTCGCCAAAGGTGTTGAGCGTGGCGTAGTTCTCGAGCGAGAACCCGGTCGTCGGCCAGGGCGGCAGCGGCGGCTGACGCGCCTCCTGCGCCGGCTTGAAGGCCGAAAGAACGGTCCAGACGATCGGCGCGATGAACAGTATGGATGCGATGATGCCGGTCGAGTGCTCGGCAATCTGCATGCCGATGCGGCGTTTGCGGGTGCGAGCCTGCGCCATCAGTCGACACCCTCCGGATTGCGCAGTAGCCGCAGCTGGATGAGGCTGAGCGCCACCAGGATGACCAGCAGGATCATCGAAAGTGCTGCGCCATAGCCGAGCTTGAACGACACGAAGGACTGGTTGAAGATCCAGTAGACGGCGGTCAGCGTCTGGTTGCGCGGCCCGCCGCGCAGGATGATGTAGAACTGGTCGAAGGCGAGGATCGAGCCGGCGACCGAGAGGATCAGCGCCAGTGCTAGCGTGCGGCGCATCAGCGGCAGGGTGATGGCGCGGAACCGCGCCAGCGGCCCTGCCCCGTCGATCATCGCCGCCTCCTGCAGATCCGGCGGGATCGATTGCAGGCCGGTCATCAGGATGATCATGGTGAAGCCCGCCACCTTCCACACCACCATGGCGATGATCGACCAGAAGGCCGGCTGGAAGGTCGCCAGCAGATTGAATTTCTTTTCGGTCAGGCCAAGCTCGAAGGCGGCCGGGCTGAACAGGCCGGAATCGACATTGAGCAGCCACGACCAGAGCAGGCTGGCCGAGGCGAAGCCGATGACCGCCGGCATGAAGAAGGAGGTGCGGTATAAGCCGGTCAGCGGCCGCGGCCTTTCGATGAACAGCGCCAGCGGAAAGGCGACGGCGAAGATCGCGATCGTCACCACCACCGTGTAATAACCGGTGAAACGCAGCGCGTTCCAGAAACGGGTGTCGCGCAGGATCGCCCAGTAATTATCGAGGCCGACAAAGCTGTGCGCGCCCATCAGCGGCCAGTTGTGCAGCGACATCCAGGCGGTCATGCAAAGCGGCACGATGAAGAAGACCACGACCAGGGCAACGGCCGGCGCGACATAGAGCAGGCCGATCAACTGCCGGCGGCCGGCGCCGACCAGTTTGTAGGCGCGAGGCGGGGCGGAGATTGCTGTGATGGTGGTCATGGCTGTTCGCTCGATGGGTGAAGGGCAATCACATCGGGAGAATACCCCCTCACCCGGATTGCCAACCGAATTGCGAAGGGCAATTCGGGGCAATCCGACCTCTCCCCGAGGGGAGAGGAGGTCGCCAGCGTTGATGCCAGGCTCTTCTCCCCAGCGGGGAGAAGGTGGCCGCGAAGCGGCCGGATGAGGGGGTCTTTTCTCAACGTGACAGTCCTGCTGTTGACGCCGCGTCCCCCTCCCCCTTGAGGGGAGGGTCCGGCCGAAGGCCGGGGGTGGGGTCCTCTCGGAAGTGCGCCGACAGAAAGATCCGACAGAAAGAACCGTCGAGCACTTCCGAGATGACCCCACCCGGACCTGCGGTCCGACCTCCCCTCGAGGGGGAGGTGGGGCCGGCGCTTACTTCTGCGGCGCCGAATCGATGATCGACTGCATGGTTTCCTGCGCATTGGCGATAGCGCCGTCGACGTCTTCGCCAAAGAAGACCTCGTTCATCATCTGGTTCCACGGACCGTTGGCCGAGTTTATCAGATCGTTGAACACCACCGAATAGGGCGTGCGGCCCTTGGCCATGGCTTCGGCGGCGATCTGGTAGCGCGGATCAAGGTCCTTGAGCGCGTCCTTGGCGATGTCGCCGCGCACCGGCAGGCTGCCATACTTCGCCAGAATGGTCTGGCCCTCGAGCGAATAGGCGAAATCGAGGAACTCCTTCACCACCGCGACTTTGGTGGTGCCCTTGGTGACGACGAAATTATCGCCGCCGGCAAACGACGACCAGCCGCCGTCCTTGCCGGGCAGGAAGGTGATGCCGTAGTCGATATCGGGATATTGCGTGTTGAGCGCGCCGATGGCGAAGGCGCCGGACGGCGAGATGCCGATATTGCCGGTGGCGAAGGCGGCAAAGAAGTTGGAGCCGGTGTCGGTCTGCGCGCCTGATGGCACCAGGTCCTTCTTGACCATGGAACGGTAGAGGTCGATGGCGCCGCGCATCTGCGGGGTGTCCAGCGTCGCCTTGGAGCCGTCCTCAGTCAGGATGTCGCCGCCCGATGCCCAGATCAGCGGCGTGAAGGTGAAGATGTTGCAGCCGCCGCAATTGCCGGAGAAATAGAAGCCCTTGATGTCGCCGCCGAGCGCATTGACCTTTTCGGCGTCGGCTTCGATCTCGGCCCAGTTGGTCGGACCCTTTTCCGGATCGAGGCCGGCCTGCTTGAACAGCTTCTTGTTCCAGATCAGCACTGAAGAGTCTGCCGAGAACGGCAGCCCGTAGATGCGGCCCTTATAGGTGCCGGTCTTGACATGGGCCGGCGACAGGCTGGCGAAATAGGGCAGCGATTTCGCCCAGTCGGTGATGTCTTCGAGCTGGCCGGCGGCAGCGAAGGAGGGCGTGTAGATCAGGTCGAGCGAGAGCGCATCGGGTGCCGTGCCACCAGCGGCGGCAGCACCATATTTCGGGATGATCTCGGCATTGGGGATGATGTCGAGCTTGATCTGGTTCTGATGCCCCTTGTTGAAGGCATCGACGATGCGCGGCATGAAGTTCGAGCCGTCGGCGCGCACCCAGATGTTGGCGGTGTCGGCGGCGGCCGTCCCGGCTGTCGCCAGCGTGCCCAGGATGCTCGCGGCGATGGCGAGCCCGGTAATGGTGGTTCTCATGGTTCTCCTCCACATGGTTCTAATTTAGCCGCGCCCCCGAGCGGGTGACTATCAGCACGGCCCGTTCGTTCAGCCGTCCGGCGGACGGCCGCATGACTGACGCACCACCAGCCGGCACGGCAGTTTTCTGATGCCCGGTTCGGCGGGTTTGCCGCCGACGAGCGAAAGCAAGGCAAGGCCGGCCTCGCGCCCGAGCGCGGCCAGGTTCATGTCGACGGAGGTCAGCGGCGGGCGGGTCGCCTCGGCGACGATCTGCCAATTGTCGAAGCCGATGACGCCGACCTCGTCCGGCACGCCGATACCGCGCTCGCGCAAGGCGTCGATGACGCCGCGCGCAATCTGGTCATTGCCGCAAAACACCGCGTCGGGCTTTTCGCCATCGCGTCCCTTGCCGTCGAACAGCGTCTTGACCGCCTCATGCCCCCAGGCTTCCGACCACTGGCCGAGCAGCGGCTCCATGACCGGCAAGCCGTTCTCGGCCAGCACCGCGCGATAGGCCTCGGCCCGCGCATGCACCACGGCAAAGCTCGCCGGACCGCTGACATGGGCGATGCGCCGCCACCCGAGCCGGCAGAAGTGCTCGACCGCCAGCCGCGCGCCGCCAGCATCGTCGGAGACGAACGCGATGGCGTTTGGATCGGGCTCGGTAAAGGCATAGATCGCCGGAATGCCGAGATTGGCGAGGTCGACCGGCAGGTGGCGGTCGATGCGCTTGCCGGTGGCGATGATGCCGTCGACGCGCTTGTCGAGCATGGCATCGACATGCAGCTGGGCAAGGCGCGGGTCGTCCTCGACATTGCACAAAAACACCGAGACGCCGGCATCGACCAGCGCATCGGAAACGCCGGCCATCAGCGGCAGCGAAAAGCGGCCATAGGTATCGTTGGTCAACAGCCCGACGGTAAAGGAGCGCCGCCGCAACAGGCTCTGCGCCAGGCTGTTCGGGCGAAAACCAAGCCGCTGCGCCGTCTCGCGAATCCGGGTCCGCGTCTCGGCCGTCATCCGCCCCTGCCCGTTGAGGGCTTTCGAGGCGGTGGCGACGCTGACGCCGGCAAGTGCCGCCACCTCACGCAGGGTGACGGGCTGCTTGGCAGGCGTTGGCTGCGCATCGGATGCCAGGATATCGATCCTCCCATTTGAGAAAAGCTTTTCTCTTACCGGCCTGCGAGGTGCTGAATGGTGAAGTCAGCGGATGCCGGCAGAGTTGGGAAAAGGTTTTCTCAAAAGGAAGATTAGGGGAAGGATGCAAGGATGGCAAGAGGGAATGGCCTGGTTACAGGCATGTTCGGCAGTCAACTACGACTCGCTGCCCTGGGTCCAGGATCTGCCATGGCGGCCCGAAGGAAAGAGGGCGAGCAGCTTTGGCGTGCATTGCCGTTCAGCGGGCACCGCGATGGAATGGCCGCGGTGCCCGTAGTCTACCCGCATAGCTAGCAGTTCTCAGTCTGCGGATCGCACGCCTTGTTTTTTTGCTTCTGTGGCTTGGGCTTGGCCGCCTGCTCGGGCTCGGCCTGCTGCTGCTCGGCGGCGGGTTGCTTCTTGGCCTTCGGTTTCTCGGGCTTGGCCGCCTGTTCCGGCTCGGCCTGCTGCTGCTCGGCGGCGGGCTGCTTCTTGGCCTTCGGTTTCTGGGGCTTGGCCGCCTGTTCCGGTTCGGCCTGCTGCTGCTCGGCGGCGGGCTGCTTCTTGGCCTTCGGCTTCTCAGGCTTGGCCGCCTGTTCCGGCTCGGCCTGCTGCTGCTTGGCGGCGGGCTGCTCCTTGGCCTTCGGCTTCTCAGGCTTGGCCGCCTTGCCGGGCTCGGCCTGCTGCTGCTCGGTGGCCGGCTGCTCCTTGGCCTTCGGTTTCTCAGGCTTGGCCGCCTTTTCGGGCTCGGCCTGCTGCGGCTCGGCGGCGGGCTGCTCGCCGACCTTCGGCTTCTCAGGCTTGGCGGTTTCTTCGGGCTTGGCCTGCTCGGTCGTTGCAGCGCCTTCGGTCGGCTTCGATTTCCGGCCAGCCTGAACCTGCTTCACCTCCTCGATGTCTTTGAGCTTAGCTGGTTTGGCCTTAGGGTCGGCTTTCACCTCGCCCTCAAAGACAGCGACCGTATCGTTTTCCAGTTTGCCGGACTGCTCGGGCGCGTCGGTCTTGCTGACCTTGACGGCAGTCACCTTCTGGTTCGTCTCCTTTTCGATCACATCGACATCAATGACTTTGTTGATCACCAAATTGTTCTGGATCGTCACGTCGCCGGCCGGTTCGGCCGCCTCGACAATGCGCACAAACTCCGGCTCATCCCGAATAACGACCACAGAAATGTCCGCGGCAAGGAATTCGCGGGTGGGGACCACAACCCAGTAATAATCCGGCGTCGTGTCGAAGGTCACCTCGATTGAAATCAAATCCGGATCGCGGCGGGGCGGCAGCGGCGCCCAAATGATGTGCTCTCTGTCACGACGCCAACTCACCCATGCTGGCGCCCAGCGAGTGCCCGGAACCCAGTACCAGCCGATATCGTCGGCATAGCCCCACCGGCCGTAATGGTACGTCGCCCAGCCGAATGGCTCGTCGGACACCCAGAGCCAGCCATACTGCTCGGTATAGACCCAGTGTCCAAGCGTATACGGACGCCAATCGTCAGGCACATCAACCGGCACGAAAACGGTCGCTCCGTGATACGAGACCCAATCACCATAGGAAGACAGGTCTTCGTAGAACGTGCTGATCGAAACGGTGGTGGCAGCCCTTGCCTCGGAAACAAGCGACAATGGCGTAATCGGGTTGGGAATCTCGACGACCGTGAGCAGGCAGGCGGTTACACCGCCGAGCATCAGTCGCACCGCATGTTGGGCAAGGACGCGTTTCATCGTAATCTTCCTCCGAAACAGATCGCCCTTCATCCTACAAACCCGCCGGCTGCCGGATTGTTCCACTTTGCTAACGTTGCCGATCCCCTCAAACAACGGCTTGGCATCGCACAATGATATTTGGGATCAGAGTTGCTTCACGAGGGCGGTGAACCGTCACAAATACGCGCCGAAGGCGCGGCGATAGGTCGTTGGTCAGCGGGCCCGACAGTAAAGCTGCGCCGCTGCAACAGGCTCTGCGCCAGGCTGTTCGGGCGAAAGCCAAGCCGCTGCGCCGTCTCGCGAATCCGGGTCCGCGTCTCGGCCGTCATCCGCCCCTGCCCGTTCAGCGCTTTTGAGGCCGTTGCCACGCTGACGCCAGCGAGCGCGGCCACCTCGCGGAGGGTGACCGGCTGCTTGGCTGAGACGGGCGTTGGCTGCGCATCGGACGCCATGATTTGGATATCGATCCTCCCATTTGAGAAAAGCTTTTCTCTTATGGCCCTGCGAGGCGCTGAATGGTGAGGTCAGCGGATGCCGGCAGAGTTGGTAAAAGGTTTTCTCAGATGGAGATTAGGAAACGGTTGAGGAGTTGGCAAAGGGGGTATGGTGGGCAGCAAGCGAGGCAATCGGCCCACCGCGCTTGGGCGTTTCCCATGGCAGTCGGGATGACCGTTGCTGCAAACTGCAAAAATCCAGCTATGCAGCTTCCTCTTCGTCGTCCCTGCCCGTTCCCCAAATTATGTCAAACAGTGATTTAGCTTTCCGCTTGCCGTGTAGGAGCTCGCCAATCTGCCTACTCCAATCCCGGTCGGAACCTGAATTAGAGAAAACGCCCCATGCACCTTTAACCTTTTCTCTGGTGCTTTCCTCCGAGTGCCTTATGAAGTCGGCTACCTTCGTCCGTCCAAGGCCGGCAACTCCTCTTAATATCTTGCGATTGTCTGCCTCCAACGCTGCGCACAAGATATATCGAATCAGATTGTCCTTCTCCTGGCGCGAAATCCTTTCTCCCACGTTCAGCAGCTGATCCATAATTCGTGGGAAAGCGGCTGTCGCGACAGTGAGTGTTGTCGTAGTCACGTCTTTCAAATCCTCCCGCAGCTTCCGAAAAATGTCGGAATGGAAGTCTTTGTCGATAGCATCGAGCAACAGGTCGTAGTTCAACGCTGCGTCTACAATGACAACACGTCCCGCAAGTACACCGAGTACAAATTCCGAGAAAGCTACGCGAAAAGCAGGGTCGAGAGACACATAACCTGATGTCGAGATCTTTTCCAGCAACGTGCGCGCGCTTTGACTCGCAAATTCGCGACGAAGAAATTTCCAAAGTCAAACTTGATGAATGTCCTGTTGAAGTGGTGCGTGCTTCGTTTCAGAGCGACGGAGTTCGGTGGCGGCTCTTTCATCAAAGGATAGCAGACTTGCTTACGGGGGTGCCGGCGAACGAGTGGAGCACGCATCTGGCAGCAGGAGACCATGTGGCGGTTCAATACGGACTGGATCTCGTTGCCAACAGAGAGGGACACAACGGCCATAATATTTCAGAAGGTTCGCGAGATTTATGGACGGAAGATTGCCGGAAACAAACGCCCGGATGATCAGTTACTTCGCGGCATAATTAGAGTTGCGGTAGCCTCCCTCAATTAGGCGCCGGTCGTATGGCACTATGGCGGTCACTGGATTTTTCGCTCCCGAGTTTCTCGATAGCGGGCCGCGGGAGAAAACGGCGCGGACGAGCGCCCAGTATTCGTTGATTTCCTTCTTTGGGAGTCGGTCGATGTTGTCGAGAACGATGATTACGCGTGACTTGTCAGATTGAATTACGGAGAGGATTTCACGAAGAGTACTCTGAAACTCGAAATCATTCGGATCTGTCTCGCGGATATGCTGAGTTATCTTTTGATCCTCGTATTGTTTTGCACTAATCTGAAGCGTTTGTGATAATGCGTCACGAAAACTAATTCTGTCATGCGAATGACCGAATCTCCACCATGCTCTGCAAAACGCAACGGCAAGAAACGCAAGCATAAAAATGAAGGGCCACGAGCGTAAAAAAGCGCCAGCGTCAAAAGCTGATTTTGCCCAAAAATAATATACGGGAAGAAGCGGTATCAAGAGGACTACACATATTCCATACCAGTCGAGCATGGATCGGTTCGTTGATTGGGTCTCGCGAACCTTGCCTTTTACCTTCCGCTCTATTTCCTCAAGCAAGCTATCCTCTTTGGGAAAGGTCGCCCTTGCCCAATCGAGAAAATGCTCGAGAAATGAACGACGAAAAGATGAACCTTGGGATTGCCATATATCAAAGGTAAAGAAGCTGTGGTGAACGCCGCCACGAGTACCTTTCTCGGTCAGCTTTCGCCGTGCGATCTCCACCACGGTGGACTTTCCGCTTCCCCAGGGACCATCCAGCCCGATCGCGCGATCGTCACCTCGGAAATTCGTTATCGCAGATGCGAGAGCTTCAGCCGTCCGTTCATGACCCTTGCCATGGAACTGATCTTCCCTGGAGGGTTCATCGATGAGGATTTCACGTTTTATTTGATTAATAGCCATTCCAAAAACCAACTAACGAGTGATCAAACATTAACCTATGGCATAATCACAAAAGATTTCATTAGTTTTCTACCCCTGGCCTCAGGTTCAGGCTCGCATCTGATATTCTCAAAAACAACAAAGCGCCGCGCTATTTTCACGGAGCGGTTCGCCAGCACGATCCGTCCTCCGACAAAAGGAACCCGCCATGAGAAAACTCATCGTCACCGAATTCATCGGCGTCGATGGCATTGCCGAGGTCGAGAAGCTGCCAAGCGTGACCTGGAACGATGAGATGCAAAAATTCAAGGACGACGAGCTGGCCGATCGCGGCGCCATGCTTTTGGGGGCGCACGACCTATGAGATCTCTGCCGGCTCGTGGCCAAGGAGACCGGAGACTTCGCCGAGCGGTTCAACGCGCTGCTGAAATATATCGCCTCGACGAGCTTGACGCCGCGCGGATCCCTCCCGCCATTGATGCGATCGAGTTCGCAGCCACCAGGCGGAAGGTTCTGACCCGCCCTTTCTTGCTGCTGCGGGTAGGAAGATGTCTTGATCCAGCCACAAGCCCAAATTGCTGGATTTGGCAGCTCTGGAAGGATAAGCTTGGTTTGTGGTTCAGCGATGGAACAGAGACTAGCCGCAATTCTGGCTGCCGATATGGCGGGCTACAGTCGGCTAATGGAGGCCGACGAATCCGGCACGCTCGCACGCCTTCGGACCCATCGCATAGAACTGGTCGATCCCGCCATCGCGAAGAACAAGGGCCGGATCATCAAAACCACCGGAGACGGCATGCTCGTTGAGTTCCAGAGCGTGACCGATGCCGTGAAATGCGCCGTGGAAATCCAACAGCGCATGAAACGGCGCAATTCGGATGTGCCGCAAGAACGGCGTATGGAATTCAGGATCGGCATAAATCTCGGCGACATCATTTTCGACGATGAGGACATTTTCGGCGACGGCGTCAATATTGCCTCGCGCATCGAGCAACTCGCCGACGTCGGCGGTATCTGCGTGACCGCAGCGGTGGCGACCCAAATTGCCGACCGTCTCGAAATTGCCATGGAGGACCTGGGCGAGAAGACGTTAAAGAACATCAGCCGCCCGGTTCGCCTCTATCGCATTGGGTTTGATAGTTCTGTCCTGCCAGAAGTCGAGGCAAAGCGATCCATCTCGAAACCTTCGATAGTGGTGCTGCCATTCACCAACATGAGCGGCGACCCCGAGCAGGAATTTTTCGCGGACGGACTGACCGAGGACATCATCACCGAACTGTCCCGCCACCATGAGCTGTTCGTCATCTCGCGCAATTCCAGCTTCGTCTACAAGAACCGCGCCGTGAATGTGCGCGAGGTGGCCGAGAAACTCGACGTCCAATACCTGGTGGAGGGAAGCGTCCGCAAGATCGGCGACAGGGTGCGCGTGACGGCTCAGCTCATCGACACGGCGAATGACGCTCATATTTGGGCGGACAAATATGACCGGAAGCTGGACGACATATTCGCGATTCAGGATGAGGTGACCGCGGCGATCGCAGCCACGCTGCCCGGTCGTGTCGAGGCGGCTCAGCGGGACCAGCTCGCGCGGGCGAAACCTGCAAACATGGCCGCGTATGAATGTGTGCTTGCTGCCAAGGTGCTGCATCACCGAAGCACGATTGCGGATAATGAACGCGCGCGAACCTTGATAGACAGGGCCGTCGCGCTCGACCCCGATTATGCCCATGCCCATGCCTGGCAGGCCTGCATTCTTGGCCAGGCCTGGGTCCATAACTGGTGCGAAGACAGGGATGCAGTCTGGAACGACATCATGGCAGCGCTGGACAGGGCGCTGGCGCTGGACAACAACGATGCCGATGTCCACCGCATTCTCGCGGCAGTGAACGTGAACAACAATGAGCTGACCACAGCGCGCTACCATCAAGAGCGCGCCCTCGCCCTCAATCCCAATTACGACCTCGTGGTGGTGCAGCAAGGCGAGTTATTGACGTGGCTCGGGAGGCCGGAAGAGGGAATTGAATGGATCCGCAAGGCAATGCAGTTGAACCCGCACCACCCGGAGAGGTTCTGGAGCCATCTGGGAAAGGCGCATTTCGCCGCGCGCCAGTATGGCGAGGCGATCGAAGCTTTCATGCATCTGTCAACCATGGACTCGGTTCAGCACGCTTTCGCCGCTGCCTGCTACGGCTGGCTCGGCGATGAAATCGCGGCCGCGGCGCATCTAGGCAAGATCAGAACGCTCGATCCCCAATTCGACCTCGATTCATTCATCGCCACCCTGCACTATGCCCAGGAGTCTGATGTGCAGCACGTCCGCGAAGGACTGCTGAAAGCCGGTATTGCCAACCTGTAGGCAGCCCGTGACTCGCACGATCGGCGATAAGCTGTTGGACCTTAGTCACAGCGAAATAGCTACGGCTCTCTTCTACCTTGCTGGGCTCATAGTAGATGATCCAGTCGCCGACGCATGCTTCGACGTGGCGCAGATACTGACCAGGAAACTGGTATTGCTCAGCGGGCGGTCATTGTAGATCGAATCTGAACAGGGAAAGCCCTCCCCCTGAAAAAGCGCCGCGCTAGTTGACGGTGCAGTTCGCACAAGACCCGCACGGCCGTCCCGACAGAAGGAACCCGCCATGAGAAAACTCATCATCACCGAATTCATCAGCGTCGATGGCATTGCCGAGGTCGAGAAGCTGCCGAGCGTGGCCTGGAACGATGAGATGCAGAAATTCAAGGACGACGAGCTTGCCGACAGCGGCGCCATGCTGTTGGGGCGTACGACCTATGAGATTTTTGCCGGCTCGTGGCCCAAGGAGACCGGAGATTTCGCCGACCGGTTCAACGCCCTGCCAAAATATGTCGCCTCGACCAGCTTGACGGCGCTCGACTGGCAACCGGCCGAGCTGCTGCAGCGCGCATTGCCGGACGCCGTCAGAGGGCTGAAGCAAGGCAGCGGCGGCAACATCTATGTGCATGGCAGCCTGAGCGTCGCGCAGGAATTGCTGCGCCACGGCCTGGTCGACCGCATCAGGCTGCTCAGCTACCCCGGTGCCGTGGGCCAGGGCAAGCTGCTGTTCCCGCCCGGTGTGCAAGTGCCGCTCGAGCTGATCTTTGCCAGGCAGTTCGGCAATGGCGTGGTGGCGCTGGAGTATGCGGCTGGGAAGGCGTGATGAGCCAATCTCCCCCCTCGAGGGGGAGATGCCCGGCAGGGCAGAGGGGGTCGGTTCGACCGGGCGCGGCTCCTCTCTTGCGACAGTGGGGTTGGCGCACTACGCGAGACGACCCCCTCTGTCGCCTCCGGCGACATCTCCCCCTCAAGAGGGGAGATCGGCAGCTTCGGCCTCGGCGCTTATCCTGCAACGCTGGCGATTAGCGAAAGCGGTGATGACGGCCAATTTCCCCCTGAGGGGGAGATGCCCGGCAGGGTAGAGGGGGGCAGTTCGACGGGGCGGCTCCTCTCTTGCGACAATGGGGGTTGGCGCATTACGCGAGACGACCCCCTCTGTCGCCTCCGGCGACATCTCCCCCTCAAGGGGGGAGATCCCCCTCACCGCTTCAACCCGGCCACAAACCGCTTCACGCGCTCCGGGTCCACCCGGTTCCACCAGACGCCGTCGTGCTTCAGCGCGCTGGCGATGATCACGCCGTCGACGATGGCGAGGATGTCGTTGGCGTTGTCCGGCGTCACGCCGCTGCCGACCAGCGTCGGCAGGCCGGCGGCTTGCTTGATCATGCTGATGTAGCTCAGATCCGCGGCGTGGCCGGTGCGCTGGCCGGTGGCGATGATGGCGTCGGCGTCGAAGAAGACCAGGTCCTTGACCAGTTCCTCCACCGGGCGGTCGGCGACGATGGCGTGCGCGCCGTGCTTGACATGGGCATCGGCGAAAATGCGAATGCCATTGGCGCGCAGCCTGGTGCGGTAGCGTGCGGCGCGGCCCGCCTCGCCTTCGACAAAGCCCTCATTGGCGACATAGGCATTCGCCCATTGATTGACGCGGATGAAGCCGGCACCGGCGGCACTGGCGATCGCCAAGGCCGGAATTGCGGCATTGGCCAGCACATTGATGCCGATCGGCTTGCCGAGCTCGCGGCGGATGCGGTCGGAGACGACAGCCATATAGGCCGCCGTCTCCGGCCCGATATCGTCAGGCTTGGCGAAAGGGATATCGCCATGGTTCTCGACGATGACGCCGTCGCAGCCGCCGTCGAGATAGGCTTTGGCATCGTCGAGCCCGCGCTGGTAGATCGCTTCCACGGCCTCGCCGTCATAGCGCGGCGCGCCGGGCAGCGGTGCCAGGTGAACGACGCCGATCACCACCTTGGTGCGGCCGAAGAGTTCTAGGAGCGCGTCGCCGCCTGATTGGCCGATCTGGGTCATGAGAGCTCCGTTTGATCGATAATCGCCGCCATCTCGGAGGCGGAAGGACAGGATGCGAGCGTGCCCGGCCGTGTCACGGCGATGGCCGCGGCCGCGAGCGCCAGCTCCAGCGCCGAGGTAATAAGCATTCCCCGGGCAAGCCCGCCGGCCAGACAGCCGCAGAACACGTCGCCGGCGCCGCTGGTGTCGAGCGCCTCGACCTGTGGCGCCGGCAAACGAAGCGGTGATACATGGTCTGGGCCAAGCACGAGACAGCCCTCGGCTCCGAGCGTGATCACGACCGTGCCTGCGCCTTTGGCCGCCAGCGCATCGGCGGCCGCCGCCATGTCATCCCGGCCGGTCAGGGTTTTCGCCTCGGATTGGTTGACCACCAAAACCTCCGCCAGGCCAAGATCGGGCACAGATGCCGCGTCGATCGGGCTGGCGTTGAGAACGGTGCGTGCACCGTTTTCCCTTGCTGCCCTCAGGCAGGCATTGGTCGCGGCGGCGCGCAAATTTCCCTGGCAGACGAGGATGTCGCCGGGCGCGATCCAGCGGACAAGCGCTGTCTGCGCAACCGGATCGAAGGCTTCGCTGCAGGCGACGCCGCTGACGATGAAGTTCTCGCCGCCTCTATCGATGGCGATGGTCGAGCGGTCGCTCGGCAGCTCGAATTCGCTCACCTCGAGGTCTGACAGCTCGCTTTCAAGGCGGCTTCTGATCCATGCGCCTGCAGGGTCTTTGCCGAGCGCGGTCCAGAACGTCACCTCTGCACCCGTGCGCGCGGCCGCGACCGCCTGGTTGGCGCCCTTGCCGCCGAGGTCGTCGGCATAGCTCACGGCATTCAAAGTCTCGCCCGCGGCAGGGAAGCGGCCGACGTGAAACATCGTGTCGACGCAGGCATTACCGACGACGTGGACATGCATGGCTCAGCTCTCACCGGTCGCCCAGCTCAGCATCTGTTCGAACAGGGTCTTGTAACCTTGCCAGGCGATGAATTGCGGCGGCAGCCAATGCGGCCCGACATCGGATGTCCAGGCCACGGTGCGGCCCTTGCCGTAATGGCCGGTGACAAGCAGCGGCAGCGATCCATAATCGGACGATACGGTGGCCAGAACCTCCGCCCCGTCCTTCAGCGTCACCTCGTTGAAACCGAGCAGGATCGGCCAGTCCGAGCCGAGACCCCTGAGGATGGGATGGCTCGACTCTGGTTTCGGCACCGGGGCAAAGCCTTCGGGAACCTCGACGCGGTCGTCATACGCCAGGCAGGTCACCGGCAGCACGTCCTCGACCGGCGTCTTGCGGTAGCGCGCGCCGCCATTGATGCCCTGGAAGCTGTAGTAGCCGCCGAACATCAAGAGCCCGCCGCCGGCGCTGACATAGTCGCGCAGCAGGCGCAGCCGGTTCGGCGTCGGCTTCGAGTGGACCCAGGTGTCGGGATGCAGCAGCAGGGTGTTGGCGCCGATATCGGAGAGCACCACCGCGTCATAGGCCGACAGCGCCTCCATCGTCTGCGGAAAGCCGCGCTGCGCCTCATGCGCCGGCATGAAGGTGACGGCGAACTCGGTCGTCTTGAGCGCGCTCAGCAATTCGTCCGCGCCGGTGTGGTAGGTGACGGTCGGGAACTGGTCGAAACCCTTGATGTGGGTCGCGGTCGACACCCAGGATTCGCCGGCAAGCAGGATCTTTTTCTTGGACATTTGAACTCCGTCGTAACTCTGGCGGTAAGTCTTATCGCCGTAAATCTGGGGCGCCGCTCAGGTCTGCCGCGCGAAGACAGCCTTCGGATTGGCGATCAGCATGCGGTCGATGGCCGCCTGCTCGACGCCATGGCGCTTTAGGCGCGGTATGAAATGCTTGAGGATATAGCCATAGCCGAAACCGCCGAAGCGGGTCAGCATGATCTTGAGGAACACATCCTGCGACAAAAGCAGGCGGTCGCCGAAACCGGCCTCGACAAGGTTCGCGATGGCCCGCGCATTCTCTTCGTCGGAGGGCGATTGCGCGTCCTGGTCGGCATAATAATAGTCCATGCCGATCATGTCGTATTCGAGGAAGGCGCCGCGCCGGGCGAGGCTTGTCTGGTAGTCGGGATCGTCGTGGCTCGGGTTCATGTGGCAGAGCACGGTGTGGCGAAGATCGGCGCCCTCGGCCTCGACGACATCGAGCACCTCGTGCGCCAGCCGCTCCCAGCCGGGCAGATGGATCGACAGCGGCACGCCGGTGATGCGCGAGGCGCGCGCCGAAGCCCGCAGCGACTTGCGCTCCTCGGCGGTAAAATCCTTGCTGACGCCGACCTCGCCGATCAGCCCGGCGATGATCGGCGGCTGCGTCTCGCCGCCGCCGGCATCGTTGACGATGAACTCGGTGACGGCGTCGACATCCATCGCCTTCAGCCATTCGGGATGGGTGTGCTCGAGATAGAAGCCGGTGCCCATGACGATCTTCAGGCCGGACATGCGGCTGATGCGGGCGAGCTTTTCGGGGTCGCGGCCGATGCCGATATTGGTGGTGTCGACGACGGTGTGGCCGCCCAGCGCGCGATAGCGCTGCAGCTCCGACAGCGCCAGGTCGGCGTCGTCGAGCGAGACATTGTCGCGGTTGACGTAAGGGTTCATGCGCAATTCGCCGATGATCCCGATGTTCACCGGCTGCTCGGCGATCGCCATGTCGTCGGGATGGCAGGGACATTTCCAGCTGCGCGCGCCGTCGAGCAATATGTGCTCGTGCATCAGCGTGATGCCCATCTCCTCGACCGGAACCGGGCCGAGCACGGTCATCACATGGCCGGTATCGACCCCGATCGCCAGCCGCTTAATGGGCGCTGCGTCATCGAAAAGATTGCTCATCGGCTCAACGGCTCCGCACGGCGCCGCGGAACAGGCGGAAGTTGAGCCAGATGGCGATCAGGATGATCGTTCCTGTGACGATCGGCGTCAGGAAGGGCGACAGATGCGCCAGGATCAGGCCGTTGCCGATGACGGCGACGGTCAGCGCGCCGAGCACCGTTCCGATGATCGTGCCGCGGCCGCCGAACAGGCTGGTGCCGCCGAGCACGACGGCGGCGATCACTTCGAGTTCGAAGCCCTGGCCGGCATTCGACGATCCGGATCCGAGCCGGGCCGCGATGATGATCCCGGCAAGGGCTGCCGCGGCGGCGGAAATCACATAGACGAAAAGCGTCGTCAGCCGCGTGTTGACGCCGGCGCGCCGCACCGCCTCGGCATTGGCGCCGATGCCGGTGACATAGCGGCCGAACGGCGTCTCGTTGAAGGCCAGATAGGCGATGGCGAGGATCGCCAGCGCGATCAGCGCCGGCACCGGCACGCCAAGGAACCAGGCGCGGCCCAGCACGGTGAACGCGCTTCCGGGCTCGATCGGGATGGAATAGCCGCCGGTGATCAGCAGCGCCACGCCACGGATCACCGACAGCCCGGCGAGCGTGACGATGAAGGACGGAATGCCCTCATAGGCGACGAAATAGCCCTGCACCGCGCCAAGCAGGGCGCCGAGCGCCAGCATGGCGAGGATGACCACCGGCCATGGCAGGCCGAACTGCAAAAGCGTCGCCGACAGCGTCGCCACCAGCGCCAGCACGGAGCCGACCGAAAGATCGATGCCGCCGGTGGTGATGACGAAGGTCATCGCCGCGGCGACGATCAGCAGCGGCGCCGACTGCCGCAGGATGTTCAACAGGTTGGGCGAGGTCAGAAAGGCGTCGGTCGCCACCGAGAAGATGATGCAGACGACAACAAAGAACAGCGCAATCGACACGACGCTGCCATTGGCGAGCAGGGCATCGCGCCAGGTGCCTTTGCGCACCCTTGGCGGCTGGGCGGAGTGGATCGAGCTCATGTCGCTCATGCCGGCGCTCCACCGCGATAGCCGTGGGTGGCGGAACGCGCATTGAACTTGCGGCCGACGATCAGATTGACCACGTCCTCGATATTGGTTTCGCCAATCAGCCGCTCGGCGACGCTGCGTCCTTCATACATGACCTGGATGCGGTCGCAGACGAGGAACAGATCCTGCAGGCGGTGGGTGATCAGAATGACGCTGACGCCGCGGGCGCTGACGGCACGGATCAGCTCGAGCACGGCCTCAACCTCGGCGACGGCAAGCGCTGCCGTCGGCTCGTCCATGATCAGCACGGCCGGCTCGAACGAGGCGGCGCGGCCGATCGCGATCGACTGGCGCTGCCCGCCGGAGAGGTTTTCGACCTTGAGCCGCGTATCGGCGATGACGATGCCGAGACGATCGAGCATATGGCGCGTCTCATCGTGCATGCGCTTGTTGTCGAGAAAGGAAATGCCGGCGATGCGGCGGCGCGGCTCACGGCCGAGAAAGAGGTTGCCGGCGACATCGACCGTGTCGCACAGCGACAGGTCCTGGTAGACCATCTCGACGCGCGCCGCACGCGCGTCCGCCGGCGAGCTGAAGGTCACCGGCTTGCCGTCGATCTCGATGGTACCGGCGTCGGGAACCACAGCCCCCGACAGCACCTTGCTCAATGTCGATTTGCCGGCGCCATTGTCGCCGACCAGCCCCAGCACCTCGCCCGGCTTCAGCGTCAGCGACACGTCGTCGAGCGTCTGGATGGCGTTGTAGCGCTTTGAGATGCCGCTCATCCGCACCCGGTAAGTCTGGCCACTGCTCATCTGGGTTCCACGCGATTTGCAAAGCATCCGCGGCGTCGCCTCAGGCGGCGCCGCGGATTGGTCGCCGATGCAGTCTACTTGAACATCGCGCGGTATTGGTCGACATTCTTCTTGGTCACGATCGTCACCGGAATGTTGATGATCGGATCGATTTTTTCGCCCTTCTTGAGCTTGCCCAGCGCTTCGACCGCAGCCTTGCCTTCGCCGGCCGGATCCTGCTGGACGACCGCCACCACCCAGCCATCATCGATGCCCTGAACCGCCTGCTTGGTCAGGTCCCAGCCGAACACTTTGACGTCACCGGTGCGGCCCTGGCTGGTCACCGCCGAAACGGCGCCGAGCAAGGCCGGCTCGCCGGTCGCATAGAGCGTCGTCATGTCCGGATTGGCAGTCATCAGGTTTTCCGAAGCGCTCAACGCGGTCTCCTGGACGTTCTGGCCGTCGACCGTGTCGAGGAAGGTGACGGCCTCACCGCTGTCGGTGACCGCCTTCTTGAAGCCGTCGAGCCGCTGGTTCTGGATGAACGAATTGAGCGCGCCGACGATGCCGATCTTGGCTTTGCCGCCCATCTCGGTCTTCACATAGTCGGCGTAGAACTTGCCAATATCCTCGCCGGCCTTGGTGTTGTCGACACCGATGAACGAAATGTTGTCGCCGTCGGGGATCTGCGCATCAATGGCGATGACGGGAATGCCGGCCGCCTTGGCAGCGGTGATCGCCGGCTTGACACCGTTGACGTCGATGGCGACCAGAATGATGCCGTCGACTTTCTGCGTGATGTAGTTCTCGATCGCGTCATTTTGCGCGCTCGGCACATTGTTGGCGTTGAAGATGACCAGCTTGGCGCCGGCGGCGTCGGCGGCCTTCTGCGCGCCGTCGTTGATCTGGTTGAAGAACAGGGCCTGCTGGTTGATGTTGACGAGAGCGAACGTATCGGCCAGCGCCGATCCCATGGCTACCGAGCCCACGGCAATGACGGCGGCGCAGCCGGCGAGAAGTTTGAACAGACGCATTTTTGGTTCCCCTTGCTTGCGGACCAAACCTCGGCCGGTCCCGTTGGTGCTAAAGGCACGAGGCAAACATTCAAGAGACTTGAATATTTGTCAATCCAAATGAACGTGGAGCGTCGCTCAGAAAGTCGCCGGCGTGTTGACCCAGAAAATGCTGGCGCGTTCCTCGCCGATGTTGCGGTAATGATGCGGCAGTTCCGACCTGAACACGAAGGCATCGCCGGCGGCGAGAGCATGGATCTTGCCGTCGACAATCAGCTCGATCCGACCGGCGAGCACGTAGCCGACTTCCTCGCCGGCATGCTGGATCGGACCTTCGCTCTCGCCGTCTGCCTCGATGTGATGGATGTTGCATTGCAGCAGGTGGCCGGACGAATACGGAATGATGCGTTCGAGCGAGATGCCCTCGCCGCGCCGCAACGCATCGAGCGCGATCAACGGCCGTGCGCCTGCGCGGAACACGATCGCCTCGTCGTCGTCGACCTGCTCGAACATCCAGCCGATATTGGTGTCGAGAACCTCAACCAGACGGTGAAGCATGGGCAGGGACGGCGAAGCCTTGCCGTTCTCGATCTTGGACAGCAGGCTTTCAGAGCAATTCGCGGCGGCAGCCAGCGTCTTCAGCGTCATGCCACGCGTCTGGCGGGCGAGGCGCAGCCGCGTGCCGAGCCGCGCGGCATTTAGGGTGGCGTCTGTTTCTGACTCTGGCCGTTGCCGATCGATTTTGTTCATCCGTTCGCCTCAACAACAGTCAGAGGACAACTCTCGCGCGAGCAAAAGACAGCAGCGGCCGATTTGCAAGCGCTTATCTGTCGATTTCGATGCTGCGGCCATGACCAGACAGTTTGAAGACACGGCAAACGCAATCTCAGCGTTCAACCCTTACACCCGCTTGGTGCGCTTGCTGGTTTCGGACTTGGCCCGGGCCTCGACCGCCTTCTCGATCTCGCGCTTCAGCTCGTCCTTGATGTCGGCCGTTTCGGCCAGCAAGGCATCGATCTTCATGAAATCGAGCACCCGGTATTTCGACACGGCAGGCCGGATCAATATGTCGGGCCGGCTCTGCTTCAGCTTGCTGGCGATGATCGACTGCATCATCAGCTGCGTGGCGCCGAACATCAAGTCGACGGAGGTCGGGAATTTGCGCCCGGCCTCGGTCGGCGCGCCGACCACGTCGACGGCGATGATGATGTCGGCGTCGAGCTCGATCAGGTCGAACGGCACGGGATTGTAGATGCCGCCGTCGATCAGCAGCCTGCCGTCGCGCATCACCGGGCGGAACACCGCGGGGATCGCCGCTGAGGCAGCCAGCGCCGAATGCAGCTCGCCTTCGCCCATCACGGCGAGCCTGTGTCCGTAGAAATCGGTTGCCGTCACCTTCAGCGGTATTTTGAGTTCGGCGAAGGTCTCGGGGATGGCGTCGGGCAGGAACGCTTTGAGGATGCGCTCGACATTGAACTGGCTGACGCCCAAGCCGCCCTGCATCGCCTCGGCAAAAGTGCCGGGCCGCGCCCGCCACATGCGCGTCGCCACTTCGGCGCGGCGGCCGAGGATCGAGCGCGTATAGTCGTGGATGTCCTTGCCGGTCATGCCCGAGGCCATGCCGGCGCCCATGATGGCGCCGATCGACGAGCCGGCGATGGCGGCCGGCCTTATGCCCAGTTCGTCCAGCGCCTCGATGACATGGATATGCGCCAGCCCGCGCGCGCCGCCGCCACCAAAGGCGATGCCGAAGCTCAGGCTCATTCCTTGTCGGCCTCGCCGAGCTTCGGCCCGACCACCATGACGGCCGGCTCGGCGGAGAGCAGCTTTTTTGCCGCCGCTTTCACCTGGTCCAGCGTCACCGCATTTATGAACGCGGCGCGGCGCTGCATGTAGTCGATGCCGAGCTTGTCGAGCTGCAGCTCGACCAGCGTTGCGGCGATCGCGCCGGAGGAATTCAGATTGTTGATGGCATAGGCGCCGATCATGTATTTCTTGGTCGCCGCCAGTTCGGCTTCGGTCGGCCCCTCCTCGGCCATGCGCTTGACCACGTCGCGCACGACAGCCAGCGTCTCGGCGGCTCTGTCCGAGCGGGTCGAGGTGGTGATGGACAGCGCCTCGGAGTGCTGGTGGTCGACGAGGTCGGAGCTCACGCTATAGGCCAGGCCGCGCTTGTCGCGCACCTCGTCGAACAGCCGCGAGGTGAAGGTGCCGCCGCCGAGAATCTCGTTCATCAGCACCGCGGCGAAGAAGTCCGGCGCGTTCCGCTTCACGCCGGGATAGGCGAGTTGCAGCGAGGCCTGCGGCTGGTCGTAAACGACCTCAAGCTGCTGGCCGAGCTTCAGGTCGATGTCGGCGACCGGCGTGAGCGCCTGTTTTTCCGGCAGGCTGCCGAACACCAGATCGAGCTTCTGCTTCAGCGTCTCGGCATCGATGGCGCCGACCACCGCGACATGCAGGCCGTCGCGGGCGAAATTCGCCTTGTGGAAGGCGCTTAGGTCGCCCGGCGTGATCGTCGCTATGCTTTGCCTGGTGCCCTGGTCGGGCCGCGCATAAGGATGGATGCCGTAGATCGCTTCCAGCCATTTGCGCTGGGCGAGCGTATCGGGATCGCGCTCGCTGGCGATGATGCCCGACAGGATTTGCGAGCGGATGCGGTCGATCGGCGCCTGGTCGAAGCGCGGCTGGTTGACCGCCACGCGCAACAGGTCGAAGGCACCGTCGCGCTGCTCGGCCAGCATGCGCATCGAGCCATAGATGCCGTCGCGCTGCGCGTCGAAGCTCATTTCGGCGCCGACATCGTCAAGCTTGATCTGGAAGGCCTCGCTGTCGAGGTCGCCGGCGCCTTCGTCGAACAGGCCGCTCATCAGATTGGCAAGCCCTTCCTTGCCGGGCGGATCCTGCGTCGCGCCGCCATCGAAGACGAAGCGGATGGCGACGATCGGCACCGAATAGTCTTCCACCAACCAGGCGGTGATGCCCTTCGACGAGGTCACCTCCTGGATGTTCATGGCGGCACGAGCGGAAAGCGCCGGCAGGATGAGGAAGACGAGGGAGAGGAGCAGGGTTGCTAAAAGCGGGCCGGCGCGCCAATTGCCAAGGTCGGCGCCGCCCCTCATCGCCCTGCCGGGCACTTCTCCCCGTATAGTGACGGGGAGAAGTGGGCTGGCCGCAACGGCGGCGCCCTTCCAGCAACGCTGGCGGTTGGCGAAATCGTCGATCAGAGCGCCCCTCTCCCCGTCATTATACGGGGAGAGGATGCCGGCAGGCGGGTGAGGGGCAGCGCCAACGCTCAAGCTCATCATCAAATCAATTCCCAGCCTGGGTTTGCGGCAGAAGATAGCCGGTCGTTGCGTGGTTGAGATTAAGATAGCGGGCAGCGACCGCCTTGACCTGATCGGCTGTGACCTTACGGATGCGGTCCGGCCATTGCTGGACGTCCTGGATATTGCCGCCGGTGGCGAGCGTCGAGCCGTAGATGTTGGCCATGTCCTCCTGCTTGTCGCGAGCAAAGATCATCGAGCGGACGAAACGGTCCTTGGATTTTTCCAGCTCGTCGCTGGTGACGCCGTCTTTCGCAATGCGGGCAATCTCGGCGTCGACCGCGGCCTCGATGTCGGCCAGCTTGGCGTCGCCGCGCGGCGCGCCGTAGACGGTGAAATTGGTGTCGTCGAGCATGGTGCCTTGGAAGAAGGCGCCGGCCGCCGCGGCTATGCCTTGCCTGACGACAAGCTCCTGGTAGAGCCGGCTGCGGTTGCCGCCGCCGAGGATTTCGGACAGCACGTCGAGCGCCTCCGCTTCGCCCGGCTTTGCCGTGTGATAGGACGGAACCACCCACTGCGTGGTAAAGCTCGGCACGCTGACGCGTCCATCGGTCAGCGTCACCGTGCGCCTGGTGTTCTGCTCCGGCTCGACGGGGCGGATGCGCGGCGGCAAATCCGGACCGCGCGCGACCTTGCCATAGGTCTTTTCGGCCAACGCCTTGACCGTTTCCGGCTCGACATCGCCGGCCACCACCAGCACGGCGTTATTGGGCGTGTAATATTTATTGTAGAAGGCCATCGCGTCGGTGCGGTTCAGCTTCTCCATCTCCTGCATCCAGCCGATGACCGGGATGCGATAGGGCTGGTTCTGCCACAGCGTGGCATCGATTTCCTCGTCGAGCACCGCCTGCGGATTGGAGTCGATGCGCGAGCGGCGCTCCTCGAGGATGACGTCGCGCTCGGTCTTGATGACATCGTCGTTGAGGATGAGATTGCGCATCCGGTCGGCCTCGAAGCCCATCATTTGCTCGAGCGCCTGCGGCACCACCGTCTCGTGAAAGGCGGTGTAGTCGTAGGAGGTGAAGGCGTTGTCCGAGCCGCCGATGGCGGCGACGGCGCGGTCGAGTTCGCCGGCCGCATGGTTGCTGGTCGCCTTGAACATCAAATGCTCGAAGAAATGGGCAATGCCGGATTTGCCCGGCGGCTCGTCGGCGCTGCCGATCTTGTACCAGACCATATGGGTGACGATCGGGGCACGGTGATCCGGGATGACGACGACTTCCATGCCGTTGTCGAGCAGGAAATCCGTCGCTGCGCCGTTGTCAGGATTGCTATCCGCCAGAGCCGGAGCGGCCATCACCAAAGCCAGCCCCAAGAGCGTTCCGCGCAGCCATTCAGCCTGAAATGTCATAGATGGCTCCGGTTTGGTGGTGGGACGATAGGCGGGGTTGCTGGTCGAGGCAAAGCGAATTGTTCGTCATTTTGAAGGCGCCATCGCGAAGGCCGAACTCAGGCGGCCTCGATGAAGCGGATGACCGTCTCGCCATAGTTGCGCTCGTCGACAATCGAAAAGCCCGGCCCTGCCTCGAACGGCGCCGCCGCTGCTTCCTCGACGACGCAGAGCGCACCGGGGGAGAGCCAGCCGCCGGTCTTGGCCGAGCGCAAGGCGCGTTCGCCAAGGCCTTTGCCATAGGGCGGATCGGCAAAGACCAGGCCGAATGCGGCGATGGTGCCTGCCTCGCCCAAGGCCGTCGCGTCGCGGCGGAAAATCTTGGTGCGGCCGGTGAGGCCGAAGGCCTCGACATTGGTGCGGATCAGGCCGCGCCCTTCGGCGGATTCCTCGATGAAGACAGCGTAGGAGGCGCCGCGCGACAGCGCTTCGAGGCCGAGCGCGCCGGTGCCGGCGAACAGGTCGAGCACGCGCGCGCCGTCCAGTCTTTCGGGAAAGCGATGCGCCAGCACGTTGAAGACCGCCTCACGCGTGCGGTCGGTGGTCGGGCGGATGGCAAAGGTGCGGGGCGTCGCCAGCGGACGCCCGCCAAGCTCACCGCCGACGATCCGCATTACTTCCTTTCGGGCCGCCGCGCGGCCGGTCGCCACCGCCATCCGGGCGCTCGCCGCGCGGTTTGCCGAACGGCTTTGCAACGCCGCCTTGCGGCTTGCCGCCGGGCTTGCCGTAAGACGGCTTGAACGAGGCCTTGCGCGCCTTGTTTTCTGCCGCCTTGGCGGCGTCTGCCTCCGCCCTGCCCTTGCCAATCGGCCGTGCGCCCGGCGCCATCCAGACATTGGCCTTGCGCTGGCCCGGCGGCTCGATCGGCCGCTGCTCGCGTTCGGACTTCTTCCCACCGAAGCCGCCACGAGGCTTGTCGCCACGGGGTTTGTCCCCGAAGTCGCTGCGTTCAGGTCTGGGGCCACGCTCGCCAAAGCTCTTTTTCGGCCCAAAGCTCCTGTCGGGGCTTGTCGACAGCTTGCCGAGCGCTTCGTCGCGGCTGCCTTCGCGACGCTTGCGGTTCTTGATCAGGCCGCCCTCGCCGATCGGCCGGCGTTCGCCGTCGCGGGTGAATTTCGGCCGCTCGGGCTCCTCCTCCCGCTCACGCCTGACCGGCTTGTTGGAAAATGGCTTGGCGATATCGGCGTCGAAATTGGCGCCGGACTCTTCGACCAGGCGCTCGCCGAGCTGGTCGCGCAGCACGCGGCCCTTGATCTCCAGCACATGGCCTTCCGGCAAATCGTCGAGCTGGAACGGCCCGTAGGAAATACGGATCAGCCGCGTCACGTCGAGACCGAGCGCGCCCAGGATGTTCCTGACCTCGCGGTTCTTGCCTTCGCGCAGGCCGAGTGTCAGCCAGGCGTTCGAACCCTGCTCGCGGTCGAGCGTCGCCTCGATGGCGCCATAAAAGACACCGTCGACGGCAATGCCTTCGCGCAGCCCTGCAAGCGCGCTTTCCTCGACCTTGCCGTGAACGCGCACGCGGTAGCGTCGCAACCAGCCGGTCGCCGGCAGTTCGAGCACGCGCGACAGGCCGCCATCATTGGTGAGCAGCAGCAGGCCTTCGGTGTTGATGTCGAGCCGGCCGATGGTCATCAGCCGCGGCAGCCCGGGCGGCAGCACGTCGAAGACGGTCTTGCGGCCTTCCGGATCGCGGTTGGTGGTGACCACGCCGGCCGGCTTGTGGAACAGGAACAGCCGCGTGCGCTCGATCGGCGGGATCTCCATGCCGTCGAGATGGATGATGTCGCCGGGCATCACGTTGAAGGCCGGCGAGGACAACGCCCTGCCGTTGACCTTGACGCGGCCGGCCGCGATCAGTTCCTCGGCGTCGCGGCGCGAGGCCAGGCCGGCACGCGCCAGCCGCTTGGCAATGCGTTCGCCGGCTTCTTCCGTTGCCTCGACGCGACGCGGGCGCGGCTTGAAGCCATCCTCCGATGCCGCCTGTGCCCTTTGTGTCCCTTGGGGCCGATCGCCGCCAAAATGACGCTTAGGACGATCACTGAAGTCACGCTTGGGACGGTCGAAGCGCTTTTCGCCGTGCTCGCCTTCCGTAGCTGCCGGCCGGTCACCGCGCGGCGCGTAGGGCTTGCGCGGACCTTCGCGCTTCTCATAAGGCTTGCCTTCCGGACGCGGCCCTTTGCTGAACGGCCTGTCGCCGCCTTTGAAGTCGCGCTTCGGCCCCTCGCCTTCGGCCGCTGCTGGCCGGTCGCCGCGCGATGCATAAGGCTTGCGTGGACCCTCGCGCTTTTCATAAGGCTTGCCTTCGGGTCTTGGTCCCTTGCTGAATGGCCGGTCGCCTTCCTTGAAGTCGCGCTTTGGCTTGAAGTCGCGCTGCGGCCGTTCGCCTTCGGCCGCCGCCGGCCGGTCGCTACGCGGAGTGTAGGGTTTTTTGGCGCCGAAGGACGGCTTGCCGCCCTTGCCGGGAGCGCTATCGCGACCGCGCGGCCCGGCCGGCTTCGGGCCGTTCCTGCGCGGGAATTTCTTGTTTTTGTCGTCCATGTGGCCTTTGCTCGTTTGCGCGGGTAGTAACAGGATCGCGCTCTAGTGGCGAGGAGATAATCGGAATGGAAACCGCGTGAAGCGGCAGGATTTCATGGCGCTGGCGCTGAAAGAAGCCGAAGCCGCCGCCCAGCGTGGCGAGGTGCCGGTTGGCGCGGTCGTCGTCGGCGGCGATACGGTCGTTGCGAGTGCCGGCAACCGCACCCGCGAGCTCGCCGATCCCACCGCCCATGCCGAGATGCTGGCGATCCGCGAAGCCTGCAGCAAGCTTTCCAGCGAGCGGCTCAGCGACCACGATCTTTATGTGACGCTGGAGCCGTGCGCCATGTGCGCCGGCGCCATCTCCTTCGCCAGGCTGCGGCGGCTCTATTTCGGCGCCGCCGACGAAAAGGGCGGCGCGGTGGTCAACGGCGTTCGCTTCTTCACGTCACCGACCTGCCACCATGTACCCGACATCTATCCGGGCATGGCAGAGAACGATGCAGCAGCACTGCTGAAAGACTTTTTTCGCGAGCGACGCGGACCCTGATTTTTCTGGTCGGGCCGACGATCCAAATCCAGCCAGCCAAATCCAGGCCAGCAAGTCTCTGGCGCCGTCAGTCTACCAGGGCAGCCAGTCGAACATGCCACCGCTCTTGCTCTTGGCGGCAGCCTCCTTCTTGAGGCGGCGTTCCTTTTTGTACTCGTCCTCGCCAAGGTCGCCCTGCGGCGCAGTGTCGGCGGCAGCGCGGTATTGCACCGGCGGCTCGCTCAGATATCTGCGGGTGGTCGGGTCGCCCTGTTTGCCTTCAGCCCTGCGGCGCATGATTTCCGCAGCGCGGCCCTTGTCCGAATCGGCCGGAGTCCAGGCTGGCGGGTGGCTCGAGCCCGACTGCTTCAGCGCGGCCTTGACCGACGCCGGATCCGTCTGCACGTCATCGACGACCTGCGCCTGGTAGGCCGGGTCGTCCTGATGCAGGGTAGCATCGGCGCGCAGGCGGGCACGGCGCTGCTCCGGCGATTCGGGCCATTCGGCGCTTGCCGTCTCGATGCTTTCCTGAGGCGGCGGCAACACTTCCTTCTGCCCAGGTCCCGGCTTTACCAGCGCGGGCCTCGGCTTGTAGTCGATGTTGTTCTTGCCCTTGGGTGCGAAGGAAAAAGCCCCGGTGAGGTCGCCGGCAAGCTGCGCGCCCGCGGTCTTGTCGGTCCCGTAAGTGGGCGAGCCCATGCAGCCGGACAAGGCAAGGCCCGATACGACAAGCGGCGCCAGCAGCGCAACGCGCGCGTAAGTTCTCTCGGTCATGCCAAAAAGTCCCACTGTAGACAGCCTCTCGATTGCCGCCGGCCAAAGAAAGGTCCGGTCCCCGTCGCCTATGCTCTTCCGACGGAATTCCGGCGACAATTTGTCGTCCGGAGTTTCGCGTGTTTACCTCAACCACTCGTTAAGGGCAACGCACGGGGGCTGATCGGCCGCCCGCCGTGGCATTTGTGCACCGCCTCAAAGGCGGCTCAAAGCCTTCAGCTCATGCAGGACAGCGGCGTCACGGGCCGAAACATCCGGGAATTCCGGATCCAAGCCGACATCGGCGGTGTAGCGCCAGGAGCGTGCGCATTTCACCAGGCCGCGGTCCTCCGCCTTCTCGACGACCACGGCGACGCCTTTGACGTCGTCGAGGGTAAAGCCGCCCGCCGATGCCTTGCCGTGCGCGATAACCAGATCGCTGGTGATCGCCATCTCGGCCATGTCGACATCGGCGATCGCCGCTTCGAGCGCGGCATCGTCGAGAGTGACGACCGGCACCGCTTCCAGCGAAGAGCCGATGACCTTCTGCGCGCGGGCGATCTCCAGCGCGCCGGTGACGACACGGCGGACCTGCCGCACCTTGCGCCACTTCTCCGCCAGCGCCTCGTTCTTCCAGTCCGCCGGGATCTCCGGGAACTGGTCGAGATGCACAGAGACGGCATCCGAATGGCGGTCGAGCCAAGCCTCTTCCATGGTGAAAGGCAGCATCGGTGCCAGCCATTTCACCAGGCAGTCGAAGAGATGGCGCACCACCTGCACGGAAGCCTTGCGCTTCACGCTGGAAGGCGCTTCGCAGTAGAGCGCATCCTTGCGGATATCGAAATAGAAGGCCGACAGCTCGACCACCATGAAGTCGAGCAGCGCGCGGGTGATGCGCTTGAATTCGAAGGCGTCGTAGCCCGAGCGTACCAGTTCATCGAGCTCCGCGAGCCGGTGCAGCATCAGCCGCTCCAGCTCCGGCATCTTGTCCAGCGGCACCTCCTCGCCATCATCATGGGCGAGCGTGCCCAGCATCCAGCGGATAGTGTTGCGCAGCTTGCGGTAGGCGTCGATATTGGTCTGCAGCACGTTCTTGCCGAGCCGCTGGTCTTCCCAATAATCGGTCGTCACCACCCAGAGCCGCAAGATGTCGGCGCCGGACTGTTTGATGACGTCCTGCGGCACGACGGTGTTGCCGAGCGACTTCGACATTTTCCGCCCCTCCTCATCCATGGTGAAGCCATGGGTGACGACGGTGTCGTAGGGCGCCCTGCCCCTGGTGCCGCAGCTTTCGAGCAGCGAGGAGTGGAACCAGCCGCGATGCTGGTCGGAGCCTTCGAGATAGACGTCGGCCGGCCATTTCAGGTCCGGCCGATCCTCAAGCGTGAAGGCATGCGTCGAGCCCGAATCGAACCAGACGTCGAGGATGTCCATCACCTGCTGCCATTTCGAGGCATCGTGATTGCCGAGGAAACGCTCCTTGGCGCCGGCGGCGAACCAGGCGTCGGCACCTTCCTTCTCGAAGGCGTCCATGATGCGCTGGTTGACCGCCTCGTCGCGCAGGACATTGCCGTCAGCATCGGCGAAGACGGCGATCGGTACGCCCCAGGCGCGCTGGCGCGACAGCACCCAGTCGGGGCGCTCTTCGATCATGGCGCGGATGCGGTTCTGGCCGGCCGCCGGCACGAAGCGGGTATCGTCGATGGCTTTCAGGGCGCGGCTGCGCAGCGTCGTGCCGTCGCCAAGCTCCTTGTCCATGTAGACGAACCATTGCGGCGTGTTGCGGAAGATGATCGGCTTCTTCGACCGCCATGAATGCGGATAGGAGTGCTTCAGCCGGCCGCGCGCGAACAGCGCATTGTGATTGATCAGCTCGTCAATCACCGCCTGGTTGGCATTGCCCTTCTTGCCATTGTCGTCGATGACGCGCCCCGCCCCACCCTCGCGGTCCGGGCCAAAGGCCGGCGCGTCCTTGGTGAAGAAGCCGGCATTGTCGACGGTGAACGGGATCGCGGTGTCGATGCCGCGCTGGCGAAGATCAGAGGCCGCATCCATCCAAGCGTCAAAGTCTTCGCGGCCGTGTCCTGGCGCAGTGTGGACGAAGCCGGTGCCAGCGTCGTCGGTGACGTGGTCGCCGGCGAGCATCGGCACGGGGAATTCGTAGCCGCCATTCAAACCTTTGAAGGGATGAGAAAGCGTAAGGCTTCCAAGCTCTTCGGCGCCGACGCTGCGAAGACAATTCAAGGTGACTTTGGCCTTCCCGGCGGCCTCGTCTGCAAGTTTCTCGGCAAAGATCAGCTTTTCGCCGGGCTGGGGACCAAAGGCGTTCTCGGCCGCCGTAACCTCGTAGAGACCATAGTTGATGCGCGGCGAGTAATTGACGGCGCGGTTGCCGGGGATTGTCCACGGCGTCGTCGTCCAGATGACGACGTTGGCATCCAGCAGGTCCAGTGACGTCTCCGTAAGCTTCGGATCCAAGGCTGGCTGCCCATCCTCGACGTTGATGACCTGACGAGCAAGGCTGACGACCGGAAACTTCGCCCAGATCGTATCCGACTCATAGTCCTGGTACTCGACCTCCGCCTCGGCAAGCGCGGTGCGCTCGACCACGCTCCACATCACCGGCTTGGAGCCGCGATAGAGTTGGCCGGACATGGCAAATTTCAACAGCTCCCCGGCGATGCGCGCCTCGGCATGGAAAGCCATCGTCGTATAGGGATTGTCGAAGTCGCCGACGACGCCCAGCCGCTGGAACTCGGCACCCTGCACCTTGATCCAGTGCGCCGCGAACTCGCGGCATTCCTGGCGGAACTCGTTGACCGGCACCTCGTCCTTGTTCTTGCCCTTGGCGCGGTACTGCTCCTCGATCTTCCATTCGATCGGCAGGCCGTGGCAATCCCAGCCGGGCACGTAGTTCGAGTCATAGCCGCGCATCTGGAATGAGCGGGTGATGACGTCCTTGAGGATCTTGTTCAGCGCATGGCCGATATGGATGTTGCCATTGGCATAGGGCGGGCCATCATGCAGCACGTATTTTTCGCGGCCGGCGGCGTCTTCGCGCAATTTGCGGTAAAGGTCCATGTCCTGCCAGCGCTTGACCAGCAGCGGTTCCTTTTCCGGCAAACCGGCGCGCATCGGGAAATCCGTCTGCGGCAGGTAGAGCGTTTTGGAGTAGTCGATCGTCTCGGCGGTATCGGTATCAGTCATTGGTCTGCCATATGCGTTGCCCGGCGGCAAAAGAGCCCGGGCGTTGAACTATCATGATCTGGAAAAAGCGCGAGAGGCCGCGCGCAAGATTCCCGGCGGCTCCGGCGGCGGTCAGGCCGCCCGGAACACCGGGCCTGTAATTCGTATCGCAATCGCGAATGCGCTGATAAAGTGCGTCATGACCGGGCTTTTAAACGAGGCCGGCCCTATTGAAAAGCCCGAACTCTGATGCTTCCTCCTAGGAGCATGTACCAACTGCGGTTTACATTTCACAGTTAGCGCGCCGGAAGGAACGAAATGTGACTCTGACGATTACCGAGTCCGAACGCGCCCTGCGACTTCGTATTTCAACGATGGCGGATCGTGTTTTCGGCAACCATGAAAGGGCGCAGCGCTGGCTGCGCAAGCGAAGTCGGGTGCTCAACGAGGCGCCCATCAATCTCCTACAATCCGAAACAGGTGCGATGCTTGTGGAAGAGGAACTCAACCGCATCGCCTACGGCATAGTCGCCTGAGCCATGCGGCTGCGCACAGTATATAACCTGCGACATCACATCGAGAAATCGAAGCGGTAGGTTGTCGACACGCCGATCGTGAACTGGTTGCGATCGCCGCGCTCCTTGACCAGGCTGGAATCGGCGGCCGGACCCATCAGGCGGGAATATTCGCCAAACAGGCTGGCCGTCATCGGCTCGGTCACTTCCCAGGTCACCGCGCCGCCGAGGCCCGCCGACTTCACGCCGCCGCCGGGATGATATTCGCTGAGCCCCGAGGCCGCGGCCTCCTCGGCATCAACGCCATAATAAGCATCGAAGTACCCTGACGAAGCGAACGAAACGCGCGGGCCGCCCGAAATCCTGACGTCCGGCCTCACATCGTAGAATGCGTCGGCGGCGATGTCGGCGACAAAGCCGTTATGGGCGCGAATGCCGTGCCGCAATTCGGCGCGGGCGCGCAGCCAATCCAAAGGATAGAATTCAAAGAAGCCGCCGGCCTCGCCGCCCCAGCGCACCGGGTCGAGGCCTTTCAGTTCATCGGCGTCACCACCGTCGCGGGAAAACAGGAACTTGCCGGTCAGGCCGGCGCGGACGCCGCCGTCGTCGATCAGCGCCAATGAGATGTTGTCGTTGCGCGAGGCGAAGCGCGCCGCGGGGCCAGCCTTGCCGAGCGAGATGATCGGCGAGGCGCTGAGCAGGTACTTCTTGCCGCCCTCGAAATTCGGAGCGACCATGCCGGTGGCGCCGACTGTCAGGTACCAGTCTCCGGACAGCTAGCCGAAGGTGCCCTCGCCGGCCTCGGCGACGCCGCACGCGCGGAGCATGAAAGCGGCCAAGACCATCGGGATTGTCGGGACAGACCGCATCGTTACTCCATACGTCGAACACGTTGGCCGACACAACCAGCCTTCGCCGAAGCCATGGCGCCAGTTCGGTAAAATTTGACTTAATATCCGCAACATTGGCGGCGTTGGCCGAACTGTCCCGCATTGCAGCCAATTGTATGGTGCGCCAAGATCCCAGATCAAGACATCTGGAATGCGCCAGCAGCCGCCTCACCCAAGGGTTATAAATATTCGCGGACAAACATGCCGGCGCTGTGAAGAGCGCGCCAACCGGCACTCAACCCCGCATTCCAAACCGGCCAAGCGTGAATCATATGCGGCCAAATTTCGAGACGTACTTTGACGTCAGCCGCGCCAGCGGCTTCCGCGAGCCGAGTTGCGTCCGACAGCAGCGTCTCGGCCGAACCGACTTGTATCAGCATTGGGGGAAATCCGCTCAGATCGGCGAACAACGGCGAGATCAGGGGATCGCTCCGACCAACGCCATGGGGAACATAGGCGGTTGCCAGTTCCTCCAAATACGCCCGGTGGATGATAGGGTCGATCGCGTCCTTAGTTGATAGTGTCGCGCCGGACATCGAAAGGTCCGTCCATGGCGAAACCAGCCAAAGACATCGCGGCAACCGCGCCCCTGCCGCGCACAATATACTGACCAAGCACAGGGTGAGGTTGCCGCCCGCACTGTCTCCGCCAACCACGATGCGATCCGGCGCGATCCCTTGCCGGCTCAGAAAGCGCCATGCGGTGAGTGCATCTTCATGTTGCGCAGGGAAAGGATGTTCCGGTGCGCGTCGATAGTCGATCGCGAGGGTGCGCATTCCCGTTGCTCGACCTGCCTCAGTCACCATTCGACGATGACTTTTGAGAGAGCCGGAGCAGTAGCCACCACCGTGGAAAAAGAGCAGAACCTTATCCCTGTCACTCTCAGGCGCTAGGGACCACTCTCCCTCGAGCCCATCGAAAACCGCATCCTCGCATCGGATGTCGTCCGCAATCGGCCACACCGAACCAACCTCGTCGAGCCGTGCCCGGCGTTCGTCCCAGCCCACCGATCGTGGCTTTGACGTCAACAACCGGCGGACGGCGTTAATCTCCGTCAGATCGAGGTGTTCATCCACATCGCCCATTTTGCTTCCCTAGCCTCATCAAGCGTAGAAAACGGCGGACAGCAGCAGCCACACGTCATCCATAAAGCGCCAATGCCAGCGCTGGGAATTTTTCGTTATAATTGCGCCATGGCGACTACACGGGACGACATGGTCGCGCGTAAACCCGCTCGTCATCTTTTAGCACTGACCCACCCCCCGCACCTGGTCGAATATTCCATCTGATATTTGGCCGCTGCGGGTCAAAAGCAGATGAGGTGGATGGCTCCCGCTCCCGGCATCTGAGTGCCACAGTGGGTTTGCTGTCAGGCAACCCGAGCAAAGGAGCCATCCGCCATGCAGATTACCACCGTGGGCCTTGATCTGGCCAAGCGCATTTTTCAGGTTCATGCCGTCGACGCGTCTGGGGGCGTTGTCGTGCGCAAGGCCCTGCGCCGATCGCAAGTTCTGCCGTTCTTCACCAAGTTGCCACCCTGCCTGATCGGCATGGAGGCCTGCGGGACGGCACATCACTGGGCTCGAGAACTGACGGAGCTCGGCCATGAAGTCCGCCTGATGCCACCGTCCTACGTGAAGCCCTATGTGAAGCGCGGCAAGAATGATGCGGTGGACGCGGAAGCGATTTGCGAAGCGGTAACACGCCCGACCATGCGCTTCGTGGCGATGAAGTCGGCCGAGCAACAGGCGGCCCTGTCGCTTCACCGCACACGCAATCTTCTGGTCAAGCAGCGCACGCAACTCGTGAACATGATCCGCGGCCTGTTGGCTGAGTTCGGCATCGACATTCCCCAAGGTTTGGAGCGGGCGCTTAAGCTGGCGCGCCAGATAGCCGCGAAGAAATCCACATTGGACGTACCGGCAATGGCACTGCAGATTCTGTGTATCCTGTGCGAGCAGGTGCTCAACACCCATGCCCGGCTCCAGACCATTGACCGGTCGATCCTTGCCCAACAAAGAACGAATGAAGTGGCACGGCGTCTATCGACCATACCTGGCATTGGCCCGATCGGTGCCACAGCGTTGGCGGCCTCGGTTGCTGATCCGGGTCAGTTCC